>JBNGCT010000017.1:0-22561 GCA_049974965.1 Thermovirgaceae bacterium | reverse complement strand
GAAGGGCTCGAGCCCTTCCCCTTCGTGTATGCTGCAAGGCAAGGTAATTGTATAATCGGGTCACAACCGCCTTCAGCGGGCAAGGAGGACCGGAGTCTGTGAAAGACATGATATTTTTGACGAATAATCCGCTGGTGATGGATGCGTTTCCAGAGAGGACCGAATACCACGAAACGGCGCCCCGGTTCCTTCTTGAAAAGGGGATGGAATATGTTTTGGCCGGATGGCGGCTCGTGCTTGCTCCATTGCCTCCAAACGTCGCGTTGATCAAAAGTCCCTACAGGACACTCGTCATCAAGAGGGGAAAATCGGAAAACGTGTCTGCAAAAGATGTCATGCTTCTCGAAAAGGCGATCCAGAAGACCAGCGATCTCGGGACCAGGGAAGTATCCGGAAAAAACAAAAGCCTGTGTGAAGATTATGCGTTCATGGACCTGGATCAGTTGCGGAATGCCCTGGGGGAAAATCGGCGGTAGGACGATATCCTGATGGCGAAGAAACGGCGACGTGAAGGGGTAATGGTTGGTTGATTGCACGTTGGCCAGGGAAGGGGTTTTGCCAGGTGCCTCTATTGAACAGGGAAATCGAAGACAGAATGGAAAGGCATCTTGAGACCGGGGTTTTCTGGTGGGATGGCAAGTGGCTGGATGGTCATTTTTTCAAAAAGGCCGTTACCCGGTCATCGGAGATTTTACGTGAAGGTGGTTTTCGGGAAGGCTCGCGTCTTGTTGTCTTCATGCCGAACTGCCCGGCCTTGTGGTGTCTCTCTATGGCAAGCTGGCGGATGGGGGGGACAATTGTTCCCTTGAACGCGCGGGGTGGCGCCGAACTCACATCGGAGATTGTAAAACATATCGATCCGGCCGGAATAATCGTCGCTGAAGGAATGGAAGATTTTACCGGGGTTTTCGAGGGCAGCGGCTTCCCGGTATCTGTTTCATTTGCTACCGGACCTGATCAGCCTTTCCAACTCAGACAATGCGAACCTTCGGACCCGGAGATCGCCGTCATATTCGCCACCTCGGGAACAACAGGTACTCCGAAGGCTGTTCCCGTCAAACACTCGAATCTGTATGACAATGCAAGAAAGGTTCATGAAAACATCGAAGGCTTTGAATCGGGGCGCACAGTACTGAATGTGCTGCCGAACTTTCACTCCTTCGGATTCACCGTATGCGGCGTGCTCCCCTTGCTTTGCGGACTTCCGATGGCAATAGCCCCTTCTTTCATCCCCGTGAAAAATACACTGGAAGCCCTTGAGGCGGCGGAAGTGGAAACCATGGTCGCCGTGCCGGCCATGTTGCCTTTCCTTGAAGGGGCTTGCGAAAAAACCGGTGTGCCCTTGCCTGCTCTCAGGTACATACTCACCGGAGGCGGGAAACTGGACAGGTTGCTTGAAGAGCGCATAAGAAAATCCATGCATGTCATATGTTTCGAAGGGTATGGGCTGACGGAATGTTCTCCTGTGGTCTCCTGCAATCCCTCTGAAAAGACGCGAAAGCCCGGAACGGTGGGGCCGGCGTTGCCGGGATATGAAATCCAGATCAGGGACCTGGACAACAACCCCATGACAAGCAGCTCTGAAGGGGTTTTATGGGTCAGGGGACCGTCGGTGGTGGAAGGTTACTTCAATGCACCTGAACTGACGGCCGAACGCTTTGTCGACGGCTGGTTCAATACCGGTGACATCGTGCATATTGACGAAGACGGGTACATCACGATACTGGACAGGGCAAGCGATCTCATTATTGTAGGTGGTTTCAACGTCTACCCACAGGAGATTGAAACGGTCCTGTCCTCTCACCCGGCTGTCAGGGCAGCCGCTGTCGTTGGAATGTATCACGGTATCAGCGGGGAAGTGCCGAAAGCATTCGTCGTTCCTGAAGAAGGAGCCCACGTGACATCGCAGGAATTGATCCAGCATGCCAAAAAACATCTTGCGCACTTCAAGGTTCCGAGAAAAATAACTTTCGTGGACGAGCTTCCGCTCTCCAGCACCGGGAAAGTCCTTCGCAGGGCCCTGAGGCAAAGGCGTGGCAAATGAGATTTTCTCTGAAGAAGGATTCCGTTTCCCGTGTTCTTTTCGGCCCTTGCCGCAAGGTGGTTCTCCACGTGGTGCTTGCAGCGATGATTTTTCTCGCAGGAACTGTTTCCCCGGCTGACGCCGTTGTCCGGTCCATACGGACCGGAATGCAGCCGAAAGGCCCTCGAATCGCCATTGACCTTGATGAAGCCGCGGAGTACGGGGTAATCAAAAAGGATGGACATTTGTATATCCAGGTAAAGACCCGTCCCTCCGAAGGGCTTTCAAGAACCGTTGAATTGCCGCGCAATGATCTCGTCCAGGGGTACCGCATTTCCCGGGAAGGGGAAGATACGCTCATCGAGGTTGTTTTACGCGGCAAAGATCTGGATTTCAGGCATTTCGTGATGTCCAGACCGGACAGGATCGTCATTGACTTTTTCCATTCCGGGGAGCGGCCGCCGTCGTTGCCGCAACCTGTCGGGATGGTTTCGCCGACGCGACGGTCCGAAGCGCGGGGACAGGAGAAAACCCTTGAAGAACGCCTGGGGCTCTTCCCCTCCCGGGAAGTCGATGAAGGATTTGCCGAGAACCTGGAAATTCCGCTGACGGCGGAAGAACTTGTTTTTGACGCATCCGGCGAGGGGCAAGGCTTCGAGCTTGTCATTCCCCGGGACTGGAAAATCCTGAAAGGATGTTCCGTTGAGCTTGTCCTCTCCGGAACCCGGCCCGGAGGCCTACTTGTACCGCCGGTGGATGTTTTTCTCAATGGCTTTCCTCTTGAAGTAACCTCAATTGAGGAAAGAGACGACGGGGGAAATATTGCCACGTTTACGGTGCCGCCGGGGCGTCTGAAGACCGGTGCAAACAGGCTCGTGATTTTCGGCGGCGGAATGGAATCCTCCGGTGATATTCTCGTAAAGGCCGATTCCCGGGTCCTTTTAAATGCAAGATTGAAGCATGACCTGAGATTGTCTGATTTCCCAGGAGCTTTCTCGTCGGGTGAAACGAAACGTCGCACGTTGATCGTCATTCCGGAAGGGTTTTCGGCAGGAGTTTACCAGGCAGGTCTTCGCCTGATGCAGGCTTTGCAGCAGGATGTGCGGAACATGGCACCCGGCGGGGAGCGGCCGCTTCCCCAGTTTGTCGCCTTTCCGGTTCTGGAAAGTGAAGTCCGGGCCGGCAAGGAATTTTCTGGCGATCACATGATTTTTTTGGGCGGCTTTGACTCCTTTGACCAGGGAGTGGCCTCCGCTTTCGGAATCCCGGAAAAGGCAGTGAAAATGAAGGCTTTTCTCTCTTGTTTCTCGAACCGGGAGGGTGCTTCCAGGCTTCTGGTCGCTTCCGAAAAACCCGAGATACTTGCAGAAGCGACGAAAAGGTTTCTGCAGGGCAAGAGTGAGGGCGGACTCGACAGGTCCAAACTGTGGATTGGACCGGCGGGGACTCCGTCGCAAGAGGATGACGAGGAACAATCTGTCCACCAGGAAGAGGAAATGACGGTTCCAATCAACGAAGAAGAAACCCTCTTCAAGGGGGAAGGCCGGCACACGAGCAGTTTCACCCTCGATATGGATTTTTTCCCTGAAACGGCCACGGACACAAGGCTCGGCATGATAGTGCGGCACTCACCGAGACTGGACCGAAATGCGTCCTGGATTACCTTCACTGTGAACGGCAGGAACTCCGAAACTCTTTCGCTTGATTTCCCGGGCATGGGAAAGAAAATGCTTGTTCTGCCGGTCACGCCCGGAGAAAACGAGCGGTATCTTGATGTCTCCATGGAAGTTGCTCTCGAGACCGGTCACGGGCAGTCGGCAAGCAATGCATGGGAGCCCTGGTGTGTTCTGGAAAGAGAAGGGGAATTTTTTTTTCGACGGGGTGAGACATCTCCGGAGCCTTTCCTGGAAAATATTGCCTCATTCATGAGAGGAAAGACCGTTGCAGTTTATGCGGCAAAATCCGTGAACGGCACTGCCTTGAACATGTTGAACTCTTTTCTTGCGGGGTTGAAAGGCCTGGGGGGGAAGCCACCGGAAATTCTCGTCAGAACTCTTGACATGTATCCCGGAACACAACGGAAGGAACCGGCTGTGGTTTTGGGGCGGGCCGACGAAATATCGGGAATGTTGATCCCCCTTGCTGTGGAATACGACGAAAAAAATCTTCGCTTTTCTTCCTCTCCATCAAGGATTCCTGTTCCCGAGGGATACGCGAAAGACTCAGTGCTTTTTCAGCTCTTTGAAGGGGTCGGGAAAAAATTTTTGCTTGTCGTGACATGGCCTTCGGATATACCCTGGTCGGAAAGTTTTCAGAAGACATTGCTTGAAGGAAAAATCGGGGGCTCGGTATGCCTTGTGAACAAAGAAGGCTCTACTGAGGCCCGGACCGCGAAGTTACGTGAAACATTTCAAACAGGAATATTCGATGGGGGGTTCCTGCTGGGGTTTTTCATCATCGCCGTTTCCGGGGTTCTTTTCGGCCTCATGTACCTTTTCATGAAACGGAGGACAAAAAAATGAGACCCACGGTGCGGGAAAGTTAGGATAACGACACCGAAAAAGGCTTCAAGGACGAAAAAGGAGCGAAATGCCGGTGAACGGGGAATCTGAGGAAATGATCAAATCGTGGATGTCCTTTGCCCTGGATTTGGCACGCCGGGGCGGTGACGAAGGAGAAATCCCCGTCGGGGCCGTTGTTGTACGAGGCGGAAGGCCTGTCGGCCAAGGGTTCAACAGGCGTGAAGCGACATCGGATCCGACGGCTCACGCGGAAATTGTTGCCATCCGTCAGGCGGCGGTGGCTCTCGGGCGTTGGAGGCTTGACGATTGCGACCTTTACGTAACCCTCGAACCTTGCCCGATGTGTGCCGGTGCCCTTGTTATGGCGAGAATAGGCAGAGTGTTTTACGGAGCTAAAGATTCGAAGTGGGGTGCTTGTGGAACCTTGTACGACATCCCGCGGGATGCGAGATGGAATCATTCATGTAAAATACGGGGTGGAATCCTCGCGGAGGATTGTGCTAAAATGCTTCGGGAGTTCTTTCAGGCCCGCAGACAGCCGGAAGAACAGGGTGGAGAGATGGCCGAGAGGTCGAAGGCGGGCGACTCGAAATCGTCTAGGCGGTGATGAGCCGCCTCGTGGGTTCGAATCCCACTCTCTCCGCCAAACGAAATCCCCATTCACAATCTTGCGGAGAAGTGGCCGAGAGGTCGAAGGCGGGCGCTTGGAGAGCGTCTGGGCGGTAACGCCCCGGGGGTTCGAATCCCTCCTTCTCCGCCATTTTTTGGCTGTCGGCCTCTGATCGAGGGACACAGACCCTTGACCCACCAAAAGTCCGGCCATTGCATGATCCGTTACGGTTTTTCACAGGGGGTCCAGCCCTGTGCGGCAAAGACCCGCGAACCCCGCCAGGCCCGGAAGGGAGCAACGGTAAGCGGTGATCTTTGGGTGACACAGACTCTCTGGGCCCCCTGTAGAAAACCGTAATTTTTATGGGGGAGCCGGCAAAATGGATGCACCGTTTTATGGCTACATAAAACCGAAAAGGGAAATAACCCAGACCGGGGAATTTATTCTGCAGCCTGTGTTTGTTGTCCCCGTGGAAGTTTTTACCCGAGGCCTTTTGCGGCGCCCCGAATACAGGTACTATCAGGCTGTCGTTGACGCATCGACGGGGAAAGCGGAATATTTTCCGGAAGGCGCGGTTTCAGTGATCGAAAGAGAACCTCCTGCGGGCAAAACCCTTCCTCCTGTCATCGGAGCATCAAAGGCGGCTGCCGTTGCTGAATCTGAAGCCCGGCATTCAGGCAGGGAAGGGTGGAGAGCCGTACTTGGCTCGGCCTATGTAACGGCCCGGAGCGATAGAGTTATCGCCACCTGGCGTGTCTGGCTTCTCTCCGACAACTCCATGACGGATTCCCTGACGGGGAGGAAAATTGACGGGGCGGTTTTCCTGGCGGATTTCCTGAATGACGGTGGTAAAGAAGAAAAATAAAACTCTCCCCGCCCGGACTCCCAACGGTTTCAGGCGGGGAGAGAAAGACCCGGTGTTACCGGTTTTCCTCTTCGTGGGCGCTCCCCTGGTCAAGGGTGGTGTTACAGGGAGGCGGCGCGATGTCGATAAGGGTACCGATGAGTTTTTCAAGTTCCTGCAGATCAGGTGTCTTTGATTCGGCAAGGCAGCTTTTGACATAGTTTTTCAGGATTTCGATGCACGCTGTCTGCATGGCTTTTCTGGCGGCGGAAAGCTGCAGTAGGATGTCCCTGCATGGTTTGTCCTCGATAATCATTCGCTGGATTCCGCGAAGCTGCCCTTCAACCCGTTTCAGGCGGTTGAGCATCGCCTTTCTGTCGGGCGGCATGTTCTCAAGTTGATCAATCAATGATCCATGGGCCATTTCACAATCCCCCCTGGTATTTTCTGAAGCAACAAGTAGCCGTATGGGGTATATAGTACGTTCAAATCTGTTGCTGGTCAATCGGCACCTGTGGTATACTCCCCGATGGCCGTATGACGCACACGACCCGACCGGTCCGGTGGTGTCCCGAAAGGGATTCCGGGCCAGGAAGACGGTCGTGGAGGCTCAAACCAAAAATGCAGGAGGGGTTGCAAGTGGCAATAGTGACAATGAAACAGCTTCTTGAATGCGGTGTGCATTTCGGGCATCAGACGCGACGGTGGAACCCGAAGATGAAGCCCTTCATTTTCACCGAACGAAACGGTGTTTACATCGTGGACCTTCAGAAAACCGTAAAGGGCCTGGAAAAGGCTTACGACTTTCTGCGGGAAGTATCCAAAAGCGGTGGCGGGGTTCTTTTCGTGGGAACGAAGAAGCAGGCTCAGGAAACGATACGGGATGAAGCCATTCGTTCCGGCCAGTTCTACATCACCCACAGATGGCTCGGTGGGCTGCTCACGAATTTCTCGACCATTAAAAAACGTGTCAACCGCATGACGCGGCTCCAGGAACTCCTTGACTCGGGTACAGGGGCGCAGAAATGGACCAAGAAAGAGCTTGTGGGGCTTCGAAAAGAGCGGGAAAAGCTCGAAAAATACCTGCTCGGCATCAAGGAGATGAAAGACCTGCCTGACGCCCTGGTTGTGGTTGACCCGAGACGGGAGGACATCGCAGTTCTCGAAGCAAGAAAACTCAACATCCCGATCATTTCCATAGTGGACACGAACTGCGACCCGGATTTGATCGATTTTCCGATTCCCGGAAATGACGATGCGATCAGGGCCATCAAGCTGATCATCGGTCTTTTGGCCGATGCCGTAGTTGAAGGCAGGCAGGGGGAAGACAGTGGTGAAAAGGCCCCTGCAGAAAAACCCGCGGAATTGGAAGCCTCGGAAGAAGACAATGAACCCGTTGAAGTAACGGAAGAAGAAGTGATCACCGTCAAAGAGAAACTCCAGGAAAACTACGGTGAGGTCGAAGAGAACATCGTCGACAAGGAACTTGTCGATCGCAAAGGCTGGAAGGAGGAATAGGCAATGGCCGTCAACATGGAAACCGTCAAGGAACTCCGATACCGATCAGGCGCTGGGGTCCTGGACTGCAAGAAAGCTCTTGAAGAATGTGAAAACGATTTGGAAAAGGCTGTTGACTTCCTTCGGGAAAAAGGTCTTGCCAAGGCTGCGAAAAAGGCCGGACGAACAGCTTCGGAAGGAAATATCTTCAGCTATATCCACACAAACGGAAAAATCGGAACCCTCGTGGAACTGAACTGTGAAACCGATTTCGTTGCCAGAACCGATGAATTCCAGCAGCTTGGCAAGGAAATCGCCATGCACATCGCAGCGGCGGCACCGCAGTACCTTACCCCTGAAGAGGTATCTGAAGAGGACCTTGAGAGGGAGAAGGAAATTTACAAGCAGCAGGCACTTGAAGAAGGAAAGCCGGAACATATTCTGGAAAGGATCGCCGAGGGTCGGATAGCGAAGTTTTACGAGGAAAATTGCCTGATGGAGCAAAAATACATCAGGGACCCCGAAAAGCAGATAAAGGATGTCCTCGTTGAAAACATTGCAATTCTCGGCGAAAACATCGTTGTCAAACGATTCGCCAGGTTCGCCATAGGCGAATAAAGAGAAAAAAGGGCGGGGAAATCCCCGCCCTTTTTTTGGATTTCTCCAGACGGCGCACTCGGAGGTGGCAGAATAGGATGATTCCGTATAAACGGATTCTCTTGAAACTGTCCGGCGAGATTCTCGCAGGCGAAAAATCCTTCGGCCTCGACATGTCGATCGTTGCCCGCATGTGTCAGGACATTGCCATGCTTGTGAGAAACGGCGTTGAGGTAGCTATGGTTGTCGGTGGCGGAAACATTTTTCGCGGGACAAACGCAGATGCCGTCAATCTGGACAGGGCACAGGGGGATTACATGGGCATGCTGGCCACGGTAATCAATTCCCTGGCCATGCAGAATGCCCTCGAGCGAATGGGGGTTCCCACACGCGTCCAGACCGCCATAGAGATGAGGGAAATAGCTGAACCCTTCATCAGGAGAAAGGCATTGTCCCATCTGGAAAAAGGACGTATTGTCATCTTTGCTGCAGGTACCGGGTCTCCATACTTTTCGACTGATACGGCGGCTGCGCTTCGTGCCGCCGAGATCGGCGCCGATTGCCTGTTGAAGGCGACAAAAGTGGATGGTATATATGATAGTGACCCCGAAAAAAATTCTGACGCCAGGCTTTTGAGGAAGGTCTCCTATTTGGACGCCCTCCAGAAGCAGCTGAAAGTCATGGATGCCGCTGCCTTTTCTTTGTGCATGGAGAACAGGATTCCCATAATCGTAGCGAACATTCAGAAGGAAGGAACGCTGCAGAAGATTGTTCTCGAAGGAGAACGGATAGGCACCCTCGTTCATCTTGAAAGGGAGTGAGACGACAGATGCCCGACGCTGAACTGAAAGACCTGAAAGAGAGAATGGGAAAGGTCATTGAGCATTTCAGGAAGGAACTTCACGGTGTCCGCACAGGCCGGGCTCATCCGGCACTCGTAGAAGACATTAAAGTCGATTATTACGGAGCCCAGACGCCGATCTCACAGCTTGCGTCGATCAGCATTCCTGATGCCCGGCAGATACTGATTTCCCCATGGGACAAAACGGCAATCAAGTCGGTAGAAAAGGCCATACAGGCTTCGCCTCTGGGTATCAACCCTCAGGTTGACGGTGACAATATCAGGCTCAACATTCCGGAACTGACAGGCGAACGGCGGGTGGAGCTGACGAAACTCGTCAAGAAGCACGCTGAAGATGCGAGGGTGGCCGTCAGGAATCTTCGCAGGGAAGGGAACGACGCTTACAAGAAGAAGCAGAAAAGCGGAGATATCAGCGAAGACCAGATGCATGACTATCTCGAAGAAGTCCAGGAGATTACCAATGAGTTTATCGAAAAGATAGACAGGATAGCAGAAACAAAAGAAAGGGAAATTCTCGAGGACTGAAATATTCCGCGAAACAGAGAACTCGGAATGTCCGGACAAAAAATTCATGTGAAACCTGCAAAGGGGCTGCGATTGAAGACGCAGCCCCTTTATTATGAACCGAACGACCAGGAACAGTTCATAATTTAGCGTGAAAGTTTTGGGTTTCCATCCTGGAAGATCTATAATCTTTGGCATGCAGCGGAGCGAAAAACCTTTCTTCAGCTGTATTCCAACCGAAATTCCTGGAGGGATCCTGGTGAGGGAAAAGGTCGTTGTTGCTCTTGGGGGAAACGCAATACTGCAGAGAGGTCAAAAAGGTACGGCTGCGGAGCAGATGGAAAACGTCATGACTACCGCCCGGCAGATCGTGCAAATGATTCAGGCGGGCTATGAAGTGGTTATCAGCCACGGCAATGGTCCGCAGGTCGGGGCGATACTGATCCAGAACGAGCTTGGATCGGAGAAGGTTCCAGCGATGCCGATGGATGTCTGTGGCGCCGAAAGTCAGGGCCTCATCGGATACATGCTTTGCCAGGCTCTGGAGAACGTTATGGAGGACGAGAACCTCGCTGAATGCCGCCCGGTGTGTGTCGTCACGCGGGTTGAAGTCGATCCGGAAGATGAAGCTTTCCGCCGGCCGACGAAACCGGTGGGGCCTTTCTACACCGAGGACATCGCAAAGCGTCGCATGGAAACAAACCGTGAGACGTGGATCGACGATGCGGGCAGGGGATGGCGAAGGGTTGTCCCGTCGCCGAATCCGAAAAGCATCGTCGAGGCAGGCCCGATCAGGCGGCTGGTTGAAAGCGGCTACACCGTCATTGCCTCAGGCGGTGGAGGAATTCCTGTCGTTCGTGATGCGGAAAAAGGCTTCTGCGGTGTGGAAGCGGTCATCGACAAGGATCTCGCATCGGAAAAACTGGCCCAGGAGATCGGCGCCGATGTTTTCATGATCCTGACGGATGTCCCGAAAGTGGCGCTTAACTACGGGACCCCGGAAGAAACCTGGCTGGGGCATGTTTCAACGGAAGAGCTGAAGGCCTTTGAGAAAGAAGGGCATTTCAAATCGGGGAGCATGGGGCCGAAAGTCGCCGCTGCCGTCCGTTTTGTTGAGTCCGGTGGGGGAAAGGCGATCATTTCGGGGCTCCATGATGCCTTGAAAGCTCTCGAAGGTGATGCAGGGACGCACGTCAGGAAATAATTGCGATCCGTTCTTTTTGGCTGGAAGAGACAGGAAAAAACGGCTCCTCCAGCCAAAAAACGTTTTCGTCATACCTTATCGGAGTGAATCAAGAAAACGGTGAAGGCGCTTCATTCCCTCTTCGATTTCTTCAAGTGAGTTGGAATAACTCAGGCGGATATGGCCCGGAGCGAGAAAGGCGGTACCGGGGACGGCGGCCACGTACTCCGACGAAAGGAGACTGGAGCAGAAATCAAGGTCGTTTTCGATCGTCTTGCCTCCAGCTGACATTCCAAAGCTTTTTTCGACGTTGACAAGAACGTAAAACGCACCGTCTGGTTTCTCGAAGGATATGCAGGGCATTTTCTCGAGAAGTGACGTCATCGTTTCCCGACGTTCCTCAAAGATCCGGTGCATTCTCTGGACATCTTCTTCCGCTTCCCGCAATGCACCGAGCGCTGCCCACTGGGCAATGGAACAGGGATTGGAAGTCAGATGGCCCTGAAAGGCTCCCAGTTTGGTTGAAAGCCATTCGGGAGCGATGGCATAGCCTATCCTCCAGCCGGTCATCGCAAAGGCTTTGCTCACACCGTTGATGACAATGAGGCGGTCTGCCGCTTCGGGAACGAGTGAAACAGGGTTTTCGTGATGTTTTGTCCCATAAACGAGACGTTCGTAGATTTCGTCATGGATGATCCAGAGATCGTTTTCTTCGGCGATTTCGACAAGGGCTTTCAGAGTTCTTGCATCGTATACGGCTCCCGTAGGATTATTGGGGGTATTGATCAGCATGCCTCGCGTCTTGTGGTTCACGGCCTGGCGGGTTTTCTCGATGCTTGGTACGCAGCCTGAGGGAATGGTGTTGACGACCGCGGCCTCCGCCCCGCAGAGCCGTATCTGTTCAACGTAGCTCACCCAGGCGGGCGAAAAAACAATCACTTCATCCCCGGGATCGACGAGGCAACCGAGCGTCGAGTAGATCAGGGGTTTCGCGCCGGCGCCGACGATCACCTGGTCGGTGGAAAACGAGAGGTTGAAGCGCCTTTCATAGTAGGCGGTCACCGCTTGTTTCAATTCCGGGATGCCCGTTGCCTGCGTATAATGGGTGTGGCCCGCGTCGATGGCTTCCTTTGCGTAGCGTATGGCAGACGGGGGAGAATCAAAGTCAGGTTCACCGGCTCCAAAGGAAATGACGGGTTTCCCGCCTTGCTTGAGTTGCTTCGCTTTTCCGACTACTGCCAAAGTGGCGGAAGGTTCCATCCGCTGGGCGCGTTTCGAGAGGTTCAAAGATATCAACTCCTTTACCTTCCTTTTCCCGGTGTTGTCTCGCCGTAAAAATAATTATACGCAGAATTGAGCTCATAGCCAATGAATGACGCGGATGCTACAATAAGAAATCATACAGGAGATGGGAGGCGAGCCCATGGAAGTTCGGTTCGTAACCCGTAACGTCGAAATACCGGACGAGCTCAAAGGGTACATGGAGAAGAAACTGGGCAAGCTGGAGAAGTTTTTCGACCGGATTTTCGATACGCAGGTGGAAATCAGTTTCAACAGGGGAATGCATGTGGTCGAAATTACCTCTGACGTAAACGGGGTGATCATGCGCGGAGAGGATTACGCTCCTGATGTCAGAAAGGCTTTTGACAAGGGCCTGAAGAATATCGAACGGCAGGTCAAGCGCCACAAGTCCTACCTCAAGGACAAGGCCCGAATGAAGTCTCACGAAGACCTGACCTTCGATATCGAAGGATTCCTCAACGAGATCAGCCCTGAACAGGAAAACAAAAATGAGGACGTGGTCAAGGTCAAGCGGTTCCCGCTGAGACCGATGTCCTCTGAAGAAGCCGCAATGCAGATGGATCTACTCGGGCACAGCTTTTTCATGTTCCGCGATGCTGAAAGCGGGTCTGTCAGCGTAATATACAGGAGAAAGGACGGAGGCTTCGGCATCCTCGTTCCGGAAGAATAACAGGGCGACTGGCCCGAATTGCAAGAGCGGTGGGTGGGGCCGGGCGTCCCACCCATTTTTTTGGCCCGCCCACAACCTGACGGGCTCTGGAGGGAAAAGGCCAATGAATAAAGCTGTACCATCGGCATGCCCCCATGACTGTCCAGACGCATGTTCTTTCCTGGTATACAGAACAGGCGGGCGCAACGGGATCACCATTGAGAGCGGCAAGGTGCTCCCGCTGCAACGCGGGTGGATCTGTCCAAAGGGCAAGCGGTGGGAAAGGCGCTTTCGGTCACCGGGAAGGCTCAAATATCCACTCAAAAAGGAAGGATCGGGCTGGAGGGAGATATCCTGGGAGACTGCATGGGGACTCTGGGCGGCTCACCTGCAGAAGGCAGTGGAAAAACATGGCCCCCTGGCGAACTTCGTTTACCAGAGTGCCGGGTCCCAGTTTTTTTCGAAAAAGCTTGGTCTTGAAGTTTTTTCCGTGCTGGGCGGCTACTCTCAAACGGCTGGTTCCCTCTGTGGTGCGGGCGGTGGCGCAGGACTGAGAAAAGCCTTCGGACATACACCGACCTATGCCCCAGAAGAACTTGAGCATGCGATGGGGATTTTGCTGTGGGGGAGGAACGCTTTCGAAACGCATCCGCACCTTCTTCCGATATTGAAGGATTTGCGAAACAGGTCGGGTGATTTCGCCGCTATAGAAATCCGGACGACTCCGACGACGAAAGCCGCAGGGAAATGGTGGCGTGTGAGGCCCGGGTCTGATGCCGGCCTTGCACTCCTGCTGTGCAGGATGATCACTGACCGCAATGATGCGGCGGCAAACTGGAAAGACAGGGCGCGAAATCCCCGGGACTTCCTTGACATGCTGGAAGGACTCAATGAGGGGCGTCTTTTGCAGGAAACGGGCATGCAGAAAAGCGACCTTGAAGAGTTGTACCGGTGGATCATGGAACACAAGCCTCTTGCCATTTACGGGGGATATGGAGCGCAAAGGTATCACCATGGGTCTTTCACCTTTCACGCATTGACGTCCCTGGCCCTGCTCCTCGGGGCGTTTTCGGAACGGGGAACGGGTGTCGTCTTCGGAAAGGACGAGGTGAAATTCTTTCCCGAAAGGTTGCTCAGAATCCCTGCCATGAAACGGAGAGTCCCCATCGCCGACTGGCACCTTGTGACGGGAAGGCCTTCCCCGCCCATTAAGACGGTCCTTTTTTCGTGCGCGAACCCCGCAAAGCAGGGGCCCGACTGTCGTGCACTGGAACGGGCAATCGTTTCAATGGATTTCAGTGTCTGCATTGACCTCGAAATGACCGAAACCGCCGCCTTGTGTGACCTGGTTCTGCCGGCGGCATGTTTTCTGGAGGAAGGTCCGGACTGGAGAGGATCCTGGTGGCACACTCACCTTTTACGGAGTGAAAAAGTCGTGGAACCTCCAGGCGAAGCGCTTCCGGAGACGACGATAATGGCGGGTCTGGGAGAGGCTCTCGGTCTTGATATCGACATCGAGGCCATGCGAAAGAGAATGGATCGTACATTGCTGGATATGCCGGAGACAGAAGCCCTGGGGGAAGGTGTCTACAGGACGCGGGAATCCCATGAATGGTCTGATGAAGCAGAAGCGATAACGCTTCCCCGTTCAGTCCCATCCCATCCTGCTTCCGACGGTGATGACCGGCTCCGCCTTGTTACGGTGCACACAAGAGAATACATAAATGGCCAGACCCGGGGGTTGCAGGGAGACCCCATGCCCGTCGTCACTGTTTCACCGGAGGAAGGAAACCGTCGCGGTCTTCATGAGGGAGACAAGGTGGAAATCCGTGGGGCCGGGGTGAGTATTCCCGCCGTCCTGCAATTCGACAAGGCTATGGATTCGGGGTACTGTGTCATGGTTCAGGGATCGGGGAAAATCAACCGCTTGACCAGAGCTGTTGTGAATCCGGGGTACGGAGCAGCTTTTCACGAAAGCTTCGTGCTTCTCAAAGGGTATGCAGGGAGCGATTGCAATGCATGAATTGTCAATGGTCGAATCTCTTTTGGAAGAATTGCTCAAGCTCCAGGATGAGCATGACTGGGACAGGATAGATGCCGTTCATCTGAAAGTCGGAGCAATGAGACAGGTGATTCCCGAAATCATGCATTTCGCCTTTGACATCTCCATCAAGGGGACGGCTCTCGAGGGGGCGCAGCTTTTTCTTGAAGAGGTGTCCCTCAAAAAAAAATGCAGTGCCTGCGGAAATATATGGACAGAAAAAGATGCGGCACTCTTTCTGTGTCAAAACTGCGGAAGTGCCGACGTAGAGCTCCTCGAAGGAATGGAACTTGAGATCGAATCACTGGAGGTGGAGGAAACAGATGCCGAGGAAAATCAACATTAAGCGGTCTGTCCTTGCCGCTGACGAAGAATACGCAACCCGTATCCGGGAACGGATGCGGAAAGAGCGAACTCTTGTAGTCAACCTGATCGGTTCGCCGGGGGCGGGGAAAACAACGCTTCTTGAAGCCACACTGGAAAAGATCCCCCTTTCCTGTGCCGTTATTGAAGGTGATGTAGCAACTTCGAGAGACGCGGAAAGGATATCGAAAACAGGAACGCCTGTCGTGCAGATCAATACACAGGGCGGATGCCACCTGGAAGCTCATCTTCTGTGGAAAGCCCTTGATGAAATACCTCTTTCGGGTCGTGACATCCTCTTCGTGGAAAACGTGGGGAACCTCGTCTGTCCGGCGGAATTCGACCTCGGGGAAGACTACAAGGTTGCGGTGTGCAGTGTGCCGGAAGGCCCCGACAAGCCCCTGAAATATCCGCATCTTTTTCATGAGGCCGGTGCCGTCGTGCTGACGAAAGTCGATCTCGTCCCCTATCTCGATTTTGACGGCGAGCTCTTCTGGTCAGATGTCAAAAGGCTGAACCCGCTGGCCAGCTGCCTGGAGGTTGAATCCCTGAACGGCAAGGGTATCGAAACATGGTCGGAAGTGCTCGAACGCTGGCTTCTGGAGAAGCGGCAATGAAGAAAACCCTTCCCGATTTGCTTGCGTCGCTGAACCTCGAGCAGGCGGAAGCAGTCAGATACACCGGCGGCCCCATGCTGGTTTTGGCTGGTGCAGGAAGCGGGAAAACACGAGTGCTTACCTACAAGTATGCCTATCTCGTTTCCGAGGAAGGCCTCAGCCCTTCCGGAATCCTCGCCGTGACCTTTACGAACAAGGCGGCACGGCAGATGAGGGAACGGGTCAGGGGTCTGCTCCAGATGGGGCAGACTCAAATGGATGTCAGCACTTTTCATGCCTACGGACTGAAATTTCTTTCCCGCTACGGCAATGTGGTGAAAAGCGTTTTGAAACGGCAGGCCCGGGTCGTCTTCGACCGTGGAGACAGCAAGTCAGCCGTCAAGAAGATCCTTAAGGAACAGGGGCTTGATCCGAAAAAGATTGACCCGAACTGGGTTCTTGAGGAAATATCCCGATGCAAGAGGGAGATAGCTCCGCCGACGTTCGAATACAGGAAAATGGACGCGCCCCTCCAAATGGTATTTGAACGTTATGAAAATCTTCTCAAGGAGCAGCATGCAGTGGATTTCGACGACCTGCTTGTCCTGCCGCTCAAGGCGCTTTCGTCAGACGCTTCGCTCCGGGAGGCGGAAAGAAGCCGGTACCGGTGGATTCTCGTGGATGAATACCAGGATGTGAACAAGACGCAGTACCACCTGCTCAAGATGATTGCAGGTTCCTCGGGAAACGTGATGGTTGTCGGAGATCCCGACCAGTCGATCTATGGCTGGAGAGGAGCGGACATGTCAATGATCCTGAACTTCGAAAAAGATTTTCCCGATGCCCGGGTCTTTCTTCTGGAAAGAAATTATCGCTCGTCGGAAACGATTCTTCAGGCGGCAAATGCAGTGATACAGAACAACAGAAAGCGACGGGAAAAGGCTCTTTGGACCGAAAGAGACGCGGGATGCCCGGTACAGGTGCTTTTCGCCGGAAGCGAACATGACGAAGCCGACTACATTGCCGCCGAGATGCGCAAGCTCAGGAGCATGGGCTACAAATACAAAGACATGGCGGTGCTGTACAGGATCAACGCCATGAGCCGGCTTTACGAGGAAATCTTTTTGCGCAACGGGATCCCTTATCGAATCGTACGCGGAACAGCCTTTTACGAGCGCAGGGAAATCAAGGACACCATCGCCTTCATGCGCCTTGCCGTGAATCCGCTCGACACGGCGGCACTGGAGAGAATCGGCAACGTCCCCTCCCGGGGACTGGGGCCAAAGAGCCTGGCACGACTGGAAAGCTGGATACGGGAAACCGCCGGGACGGAAGCGGACAGGATCTGGTCGAAACTCGAGGAAACGGGGGCGGAGCTCAGGGGGAAGGCCGGAAAGGGTGCTTCGGAACTGGGACGGCACATGAGACGCATATGGAAACTGCGCGAAGATGTTTCGGGGATCGTGCAGTACATTCTGAAAGACATCGGATATGAAAATGAGTTTGCTTCAGAATCGAAGGAAAAACGTCAGGAACGTTCCGAAAACATCAGGGAACTGTTATCCGTGGCTGACCCGGCTGAGGGTCTTGAGGCGATGCTTGCGGAGATCGCGCTTATGACCGACATGGATCTGGAAAGCGTCGAAGACGCCGACCAGGTCAGCATGATGAGCCTCCATGGAGGAAAAGGGCTGGAATTCCCCGTTGTTTTCATTGCCGGTCTCGAAGAAACGATATTCCCTCATTACAAATGCATGGACGACCCGGAACAGCTGGAGGAGGAACGAAGACTCTGCTACGTGGGAATGACACGTGCTGAGGAACGCTTGTACCTGACAGCCGCGAGGAAAAGGGTGCTTTTCGGTTCCATCTTGCGGAACGGTTTCTCGAGGTTCCTCTGGGAAATACCTGAGGAATGCAAGGAAACCGAAGACAGGGGCGAGGAGGACTTTTACGATGCTGGTCGTCGGTTTGACAGGAGACATTGGAGCTGGTAAGAGCACTCTGGCGGAATTCTGGAAACGGGCGGGAGCCTCTGTCGTTATTGCAGACGAAGTTGTTGACGAAATCTGGAAGCAGGGGGTCCTGAACGAGTCGATCCGCAGGCGCTGGGGGGAATCAATCATTTCCGAGGGGGGCCATCCGGACCACGAACGGATTGCGTCAATAGTTTTTGAAGATGTAAATGAATACAGGTGGCTCTCGCGCACCATTCATCCGCTGGTCCGCAGCTTCATGGAAGGCCGGATACTCTCCATGGACGGCTGGGTCGTTGCTGAAATCCCTCTATTGTTTGAAAACGGTGTTCCCTGGTGGGTCGATGAAACAGTTTATGTGACGGCTCCACTGAGTGAGAGAATCGAACGCAACAGAAAAAGGAAATGGTCAGCAGACGAGATAGCACGAAGAGAAAAATGGCTTCTTCCTTCCTGTACAAAAAGCGAATCGGCGGATTATGTTGTGGACAACAAGGGAAAACTGGAAAGACTTTTTCAGAGGGCTATGGATCTTGCCTCCGTCTTTCGTGAGATGGCTTCATGCATCACCTTGTCCGTTGAATGGGAAAACGAAACAGAGGCCCGTGGTTTTGCCGAGGGTCTTGGGACAGAAGGCCTTGTTGCCTTTACCGGGATTCATGAGGTACAGATGAGTCCGGGCGGATCAGCCTCTGAAACCGCCAGGGCATGGAGGACCGAAGCTGTAACGACGGAACGTTTTTTCCCGGTGATCCTGGAGATGGCTCAAAGCCGGGGAAAATATCTCAGGAGCGGGCGAATCCGGAGAACGGACAAGTCGCTTCGTAACTGGATACGGGAGGCCCGCAAAGATTGAAGGTTATCACATCACACATTGGTGCCGACTTTGATTCAATTGCAAGCATGATTGCAGCGGCGAAGCTGTACAAGGGGGCCGTACCCTGCTTTTCCGGCGCCGCCGGGCGCAACGTGAGAGACTTTCTCAAACGACAGGCGGGCCGGTGGGAAATCCTGACGCCGAGACAGGTAAATCTGGACGAAATTTCGACTTTGGTGGTCGTCGATGCGCGGTCGCCGTCACGGATAGCTGATTTTGCCGCGATCCTTGGCCGTCAGGGGCTTACGGTGCATGTTTATGACCATCATCCCTCCGTGCAGGAAGATATCAGCGCTGATTTCTCCGTCATTGAGCCGGTGGGGGCCACGACAACGATTCTCGTTGAACGCCTCATAGAAAAGCGGATCGATTTCGACACCCTGGAAGCGACGCTTTTTGCGATGGGAATCTATGAAGACACGGGAGGATTGACCTTCGGCTCAACGACGGAGCGGGATATCCAGGTTTTTTCCAGGTTGCGCTCCATGGGGGCCGACATGACAGCGATTCCGGCATATATTGAAATGTCACTGGATCCGGCGGAGCGCCAGATTCAGGACAAGCTCGTGGAGAACGCGCGGGAAAAATTCATCCATGGAGCAAAGGTTGTCTTGTCTGAAATGACTACGAATTCCTATGTAGAGGGACTTTCGCTATTCGTCCACAGGCTCCGGGACTATTTCGACGCCGACGTCGCGCTTGTAGCCGTTCAAATGGAAAAGCGAACCTACGTGGTTGCCCGATCGCGGGAAGAGATCCTCGATGTAGCCAAATTTATCGCACCCCTGGGTGGAGGCGGGCATCCACAGGCGGCATCGGTGACTCTTACAGGGTCGTCTCCCTCGGTAATTATCGAAAGGCTGGAAGAAAGGCTTCTTCAGACCATAGAACCGTCCGTTACCATCGGAGAGGTCATGACGAGCCCGGTGCTCGCGGTTGACCCCGGGGCTTCAGTGGAAGACGCCTACAGGATTATGATCCGTTACGGCCATGCGGCGCTCCCCGTCGTTGATTCCGGAAAGCTGGCAGGTATCATAACGCGAAAAGACCTCGACAAGGCGAAAATACACGGCCTGGGCCATGTGGCTGTAGGCGATTTCATGACGGAAAGCCCGATAACGACGCAACCGGAAGCCTCCGTTGCGGAGGCCCACAGGATCATGGTACTGAATAATATCGGGAGGCTTCCCGTCCTCGATCACATGATCCTGACGGGGATTGTTACGAGAACGGATATACTGAGGGCCCTGTATCCGAGATCCCTTCCTTCGGAGACACGATCTGTCACTCCCCGGATGCCATGGACAGAAGACGTTTCGGAACTTTTCTCGCAGGAACTCAAACCATGGGTGACGCAGCTTTTAAGAAGACTCGGGGACCGGGCTGAATCCATGGGAGTCAGGGCCTATGTTGTAGGTGGTTTTGTAAGAGATTTGATCCTTGGGCGTGCGAATGAGGACCTTGACATCGTGATCGAGGGGGATGCCCTTTCATTCATCAGATCCTGGGAAGCCGACGGCTGTCACGTGGCGGTCCATCAGAGGTTCAAGACAGGGACCATTGTCTTTCCGGGTGGCAGGAAAATCGACGTGGCGACGGCCAGGCGTGAGTTTTACGAATATCCTGTGGCACAACCGCGCGTGTCAAGTGATTCCCTGAAACATGATCTCTACCGGCGGGATTTTTCGGTAAACGCCATGGCCGTCTCGATAAACAGGTCAAACTGGGGCAGGCTTGTGGACTATTTCGGCGGGAGAAGGGACCTGCAGAAAAAGACCCTGAGGGTGCTGCACAACCTGAGCTTTGTTGAAGACCCGACTCGTGTTATTCGAGGCGTGCGGCTTGAGCAGAGGCTTGGTTTCAGGCTTGAGGAAAACACCCTCCGTCTTTTGAAAAACTGCATACGGGGAGGCCTCGTTTCGCTTTTGTCGGGTGTACGGCTCAGGAGTGAGCTTGAACTTGTCTTCTCGGAAAAGGCACCGCACGACATCGTCAGGCGTTTTCGGACCCTGGGCTTCTGGAAAGCCCTTTTCAGGGGAGTCAAGCCCGGTACGGCTTCTATGCGGACCATGCGGCGTCTGACGGTATTTCAACGAAGGCTTTCGAGGGATCTGCCGGATATGGGCAAACATACGTGGCTCGCCTTTTTGGCCTCACTGATTTGCGAAGCATCGGAAGATGACCGGCTTGCTGTTTTGGACCGGTTGCACCTGAACCCTCGGGAGAGGAAGATTGTGGAGCAGGGGGTCAATGACCTTGGGACAACAGAGAACACCCTTGGTGAACGAGGCGAAAAGCCATCGTCCTTCATATATGAATACCTGGATGAAGTTCATCCCGCGACGGCCCTTTACTGGGCGGCTGCCACGGGACGTTGGAGAGCGCGGCGTCGTATTCTCCTGTATCTGACCAGACTGAGAAAGACAGTACCCATGCTGGAAGGTCGGGATCTGCTGGATATGGGATACAAGGAGGGGCCCGCCATCGGGAAGATGCTTCGAATGTTGAAAATGGCCCGGCTGGATGGTCTTGTCGAAACGAGAGAAGACGAAACCGAATGGATACGAAACCGCTTCCAGTTGGACGCAGAAAGGATGTGATGGCAAAATGTTTGGCCTTCCTGACTTCAGGATCTTGCTTTTAAGCCTTCCCGCCGTGTTGTGGGCAATCACCTTTCATGAATTCTGTCACGGCTACACGGCTTTTCGTTTGGGTGATCCCACGGCTGAAAGGGCGGGGCGGCTGACCTTGAACCCCTTGGCACACCTTGACCCCATAGGCGCGATCATGCTTCTCATTTTCCGTTTCGGATGGGCGAAGCCTGTCCCCATAGAAGCGCGGTATTTCAAGAATCCACCCCGTGATATGGCACTCGTTTCTCTCGCCGGATCGGGAGGGAATTTCCTGACAGCTCTCCTCTGTGGAATGCTTTTCCGCATCATGCCAGGACCTTTCGTCGCGGTGCCTAGCATTCTCACTCTTTTGCAACTGATGATCCTGATCAATCTCGGGCTTGGAATCTTCAACCTGATTCCGATCCCGCCCCTTGACGGTTCAAAACTGCTGTACCTGGTTCTCCCTCCACGCTGGCTGCAGTCGTACTTCTGGTTTGAGAGGTACGGTTTTTTCGTCCTTGTTTTCCTGTTGATGTTCGGGATCATTCAACGGATTATTGGCCCGATCATCTGGGCGTTGCACAACCTTGCGCTGGGGATCTGAAAAACGAAGAAAACGGCCAAACGGGAGTGATTCCGCAATGAAGATCCTTGTTACAAACGATGATGGTGTCTTTGCCCCCGGGATTGTGACACTTGCGTCATACCTTTTTGAAAACGGCTTCGAGCCTTTTGTGGTAGCGCCTGACAGGGAACGAAGCAGTGTCGGTCATGCCATCACGCTGACGAGGCCGCTGAGGCTCTGGAAAATTACGGGAGGACAATACCCGGAAGGGCTGGTGGCCCACGCCTGTGACGGCACTCCCTCGGATTGCGTTGTCCTCGGTCTTGAAAGGGAAGAAACCGGGGCCGACATGGTGATTTCCGGTATAAACAGGGGCCCGAACCTTGGAGACGACCTGACGTACTCCGGAACGGTCTCGGCAGCGGTGGAAGGCCATTTTCTGGGGAAGCCCGCTATTGCCGTTTCACTCGATTGCAGACCGGAAGACGAAATTCACCACTACAAGACGGCTGCGGAGGCCGTCCTAAGGATTCTTGGCAAAATCCCCGCCCTGCCCCTGCAGGAAAACCCTCTGCTCAATATCAATGTACCGAACCTTCCGCGTCACGAAATCAAGGGGCTCAGGGTCACGAAAAAGGGTTTCAGGTATTATTCCGAAAAGGTCACGCGACTGCTTGATCCCAAAGGGAATGAATTTTTCTGGGTCTGCGGGAATCCCGAGGATCGTCTCGATGAAGGGAGTGACGTGACCGCAGTTTCTGAAGGCTATATCTCCGTGACCCCGATTCACATGGATTTGACGGATTACACGGAGATGGACACCCTGCGACGTGAAGGTTTCGAGAAACTGGGGTTTTGAAAGGAAAACAGGGTGGTCCTTTTGTGTCAACGGACAGGGAAAATGTCATGGGTAAAGGGCTTGTATGGGACAGGGA
>JBNGCT010000016.1:0-22797 GCA_049974965.1 Thermovirgaceae bacterium | reverse complement strand
GATCAACGGGAAATCTCGGGGAAGCTCAAACCCCCGGTATTCCGGCACGTCATCAGCCCTCCCGCCTGCTGCGCTGGACGAGCCCCTTGTCCAAAAGATCCGTCACAAGGCCGTCCAGGTCTTTCTCCAGGGTCGCCCGGTCCACGTCATATTCCTCGAGCATGAGGTCCAGGATCCCCCCGATGGCGCGCTTGCCGTCGATCTTGTCCCACACGGAGGCGGCCACTTCGTTCAGGGTGTAATACGTTCCGGCTTCCGCATCCAGCAGCACCGTGTCCCCATCCAGGTCCGACCACACGATCCCGCTGCTGCGCAAAAGGATATCTTCCTGCATTTTCAGGTTCCTCCCGCTCGTGTTTCAAAAAGGTTTTCATTATCGCAGCCCGTACAATGCGAATCTTTACCTGTTTTTCACAAAAAGGCCTTGACACCGTGCCGATTTGGGATGATTAACAAACCATAGCACACCCGGCCTGTTTCAGCCACCTGGAAGGGCTGGTGTTGATATTCAGGCGGGAAGGTATTTCCAGAAGGGCCGGGACAAGAGGTGAAAAGCCGTGAGAAAACATTACCGGGTCCCTGTGGTTGAGAAATTTGAAATCGCGGAAATAACAGCCCTTTCCCAGATAGAGTGATTTCGCGGCCAGAATTCCAGGAAAGCCGCCTGGAAACAAAGGGCAAACCATGAATCAATGGGGGGGGAGGACCCATGAAAAAGACCTATTTCCGACCCGTCATCACCTGTCATGGTACCATCGTCCCCGACACGGCGGCCAAGTTGACGGGCAACGGCGGGGTCATCTGATACTTCACTGCGTCGATACCTGTTCTTCAAGCCGTTGAGTGAAGGGAGGCAACCTCAATGAAAAAGTCTTACATGAAACCCGTGATCACGGAAGGTATTTCTCTTGCCGCAATAAGCGGGGGCTCGTTCAGCAAAATATATTAAGTATTGACCAAAAACACCCTTGATTTGTTTTCTCCCGGCTTAAGGGGCACTTGGTCTTCAACAGGGAAAGCGGCGAAGCGGCTGCTTCTTAAGTTTTTGTGGTCGAAAAACCCCGCCGCCGGTCAGGGATCTCCCGTTTTTGCCCTCACCCGTGAGCAAAGGGGCATATCCCTGAGTTGACCTGAAAGGAGGAGGGAAGTTGTGAAAAAAGGTTACGTCAAGCCCGTCATAATATGTCATGGAACCCTTGTTGCGAATGCCGCCGGCATTGAGCTTTCGAATGGCGCCTGAAGAAGGGAAACCAGGTTATTGAAGGCTGTTTCGCCTTTTTCCAAGTGCCTTCAGCGGTGGTTACCTGTTGTGTTGCAGTCGCTGCAGCATGGCATTGGCGAGGCGTATCGGGCCGTTGGAGCGCAAGATCATTGAAAGATACCCCTTGTACCTCACCGGGCGATAGGCCCGGTGAAACCATTTGCGTCTTTTTTTCTCCGGAACTTCCGAAAAACAGCGTCTGAAGTAGGCGTCCACAAGGGGCCTGTCCCAGGGCTGGTTTTCGAAGAAGGAGTCGCTGAGCCGCCTGTAGAGAACCGTTCCGGGGTAGACCCTGATCCTTCCGATAAAGAAACTGTCAGGCCTGTGGCGGCGCACCCAATCGAGTTTTTCCTCGAGATTCCCGAGGGTTTCTCCCGGGAGGCATCCCAGAAGATAGGCATGGGTCTTGATGCCCGCCTTCCGGAAGGTTTCCACGGCCCCGGCGTTGTCTTCCGTCTTTACCCCCTTGCCCAGGGCATCCAGCTCCTCCTGCCTCACTCCCTCCACACCCAGCTCCGCCAGAACGCAACCGGCCCGTTTCATCAGGGCCGCCGTTTCACTGTCCACGTGGTCGGAACGCACCTGCACCGCCCACGTGATCTTCCTGTTGATTCCCTTTTGCATAAAGGCTTCACATATCTTCCGGGCCCGTTCCTTGTGGGCGAGGAAATCACAATCCCTGAAGTAGATCCCTTCCACGCCAAAGTCGGTTATGGCCCGCTGGACGTCTTCCACGGAACGGTCGACGCTCCTGAAGCGCAGCCCCGTTCCGAGCTCCAGCGACTCGGAGCAGAAGACACACCGCCCGGTGCACCCCCGCGACGTCATCAAGGTCAGCGTCGAGAGGAAATGCCCCCGGATGGTCCTCAGGGACCTTCGGGTATAAAAAGGCAGATCCAGGAGGTCAAAGGCGGGAAAGGGGAGAGCATCCAGGTCACAGGTGACGGGATTGGCCGACGGGACGCCGGACCTTGTCCAGAGCCCCGGGATGGTTTCCGGGGGGATTCCGTCGGCCAGCCGCCCGATCGGAATTTCCGGCTCCCCCTCGATGACGGCGTCCAGTTCGGGAATCCTTTCAAGGGTCTCACGGGGAAGGGCGCTCCCGTGGGGGCCCATGGCCGCCGCAAAGACATCCCGGGTGCCCCTGACCAGTTTGACGCAATCGACGGTATCCCATATGGATTCCGAAACGATCTCGAAAACCGCCATGTCAGGGGCAAAAGAGCGGACAGCCTCCGCCATCGCGCCGTCAACGGCCTGTTCGTCGAATCCCGTCCTTCGCAGCATGGCAAACCTGTCGAAAACCGCCGCCTCATGACCCTTTTCCCTGAGGAGCGCCGCCGCGGAGGGGGCCCCCACGGGCGTCCACACCGTTTCGAGACGGTTCCAGTCATCGTGAAAGGGAAGGATGAACAGGACCCTCACGGCTTTTTCCCTTCATCTATCGAGTCATCGCCGATATCAACGATTTCCGGCATGACGGCCTGTCCCAGGCCGATTTCAACGGCATGGGAGAATTGCCTCATCCCGAAGGGGTTCCGGGTGAGGTTTCCGGGGTCTGCCATAGTGCGGCGTGCCCCTTCCAGCTCACGGTAGGCGGCCAGATCAACGCAGAAAGGGTCCCGCCCGACCAGAAAAACCGAAAGATCCGCCCTTTCCCCCTCGCAGGGCCCCCCCGTCACCATGGCTGTCACCCCGTCGATGACCGCCAGGTCAGGCGTCACCGCCAATGACAATTCCACGCATTTTTCCTGAAGATGATCCTCGTGCAGGGCAAAGCGCTCCGAGGGGTGCATGAACCCCACGGCCAGCTTCATCGAAAAGGAAAAGTCCGCCAGCCCGTGGGACTTGATATTGGCGAAGGAGACAACCAGGTCGGATTCAAAAAGAACTTCAGGCAAGGTCACCTTCCGAAGGTACCGCCCGGGGATGTCAACGGTAAACCAGCGGCCTTCCTCGAAGGCCGTGAATTCAGCCTTTCCCCGGATGGCTTCCAGAAGTCCCGTCTTTTTTGCCACCTTCCGCGTCGGAAGGTCCCGGACCCCCGAACAATCACCAACGACGAGGTCCGTCAGGCCTTCCGCCTTGAGGAAATCAAGAAACGCCGCCAGGGTGTCGGGACTGGTGCTCGCGGGGTAGGGGTCCGGGGAGTTGAGATTCACCTTCACCAGCACCCGCCCTTTTCCGGCAAAAGCCGGCCCTGCTATGTCGCCCCAGCTTCCCCTGAGGGGTTCGAAGGGCTGCACCGTTTTCGGACCCACGTTGTAGCGGAACACGGGCCCCCCGAAGGCCCCTTCGAAAGGTTCCCGGACCCGGCGTGCCCCTGCCACGTTTTTTGCCGAGAGCCACTTTTTCCGCCGGACCCTTCTTCTGATGGAATCAAAAAAAACTTTCACGAAATCCCGCCTTTCGCATTCTTTCTCTTTTCCCCTACCTTGCACCATCTGGATATTATGATAAAGTATTCTCAAAATCAACGGTGGCGGCTTTCTGATGCTGCGGTTGAAGTTCTGCCCGAGAGCCGGGAATTGAGGCATGCCAGGAGAAGAAGCGCCGGAACCAAAAACCGGAGGAGGCGGGAAAATGAAAAAACATTACGTGAAACCCGAAATAACCCCGCTGGGGAGGCTGGAAACAGAAACAAGCGGAGGCACCACAAAGGTCACTCCGTGACCGGGAAGCAAAACAGGCTGGAGAAACAAGGCAGGCCCGGGTCAGGGATGACCCGGGCCTACGTTGTAAAGGTCCATCCACCGTCCGAAAACCAGGATCCGCCACGCAAGGGTGCTTCCGGGGCGGGTGTTCCCGGGGATCCCCAAAGCCGCTTCCGAGACCAGCCCCCGGGCCGAACGGACGGAATCCTGGAAGGTTTCCTCGAAACGCGGCCGCCCGCTTCCGTGTATCCACACCTCCTCGGGCAGTTCCATTCCCATTTTGTCCTTCCGCATCCTCACGCTTTCCGGAAGCACCCCCTTCATTGCTTCCCTGAGAACACGTTTCGTCAGAGCACCCTCCAGGAGGTATTCGGGCGGGAGGGAAAGACAGAAACCAGCCAGGTCCTCGTCTAAAAAGGGCAGCCTCGACTCTATCCCGAAACGGGCGGCATGCCGATCGACAACCCGCATCATGGCCGGGATGTTGACTCTCGTGAGCAAGTCGAGGGAGAACCTCCCCGCGCTTTGCCTGCACCCGTGATAGTAATCAAAAGCTTTTTTCACATGCGGCATGTCCCCGGGGCCGAACCGGAACCACCGAGTCTTTGCGTTTTGGCGCCCCGCCAGCTTTCTCAGCAGGCTCCTCGTACGGGAAGGGAGGAGCCCGTCGGCAAGAAGAAGCCCTGCAGCCGCAGGGGAAACACCGTGGAGGGACAAACTGCTGAACGCCTGTCGAAAAGCACGGGCATTCCCGATCTTGTGCCGCTGTTCCATGAAAAGGGCCAGGAAAAAGCTGTTGTACCCCCCGAGCAGTTCGTCCGAGCCGTGACCTTCCAGGGAAAGGGTCACGCCGTGTTCGGCCATGAGCCGGCACAAGAGGTAATGAATGTAAAACCGTCCGTTCTTGAAGGGCTCGTCGCTGGTCCGGAGCATGTCATCGAGACCCTCCAGCAGGCCGTCGAAAGTCACTCCGGCCGTCACCAAAGGGCAACCCGCCTTGTCTGCCGCAGCTTGGGCATGAGCCGTTTCATCATGCCCCGGGAAAGGCGTCCTGATGAAAAAACCTTTGAGCGGGCTCTGCCGCGCCAGCCTGGCAGCGGTACAGGCCACCGAAGACGAGTCAAGGCCGCCGGATATGGCAAATCCGGGTTTCTCCCCTTTCATCCGCCGTGCCACGGACCTTTTGAAAAGGGCATCGAATTCCTCCGCCGCCTCGGCGAAATCCCCGGTGAACCCCCCGAGGGCGGGGTCAAACCACCTTCTCCGTTGTCGATCACTCCATCTCGATGAATCGGACCCGAACCGGACCAGTTCGCCCTGGGGGAACCTGAAAACCCCTGTGAAAAAGGTCCTCTCAGAGTGGTCCGATATGCCCCAGTTGAGAAACTCGTAGGCGCTTTGCCGTTCGAGTACGGGTTTCCATGCCGGATGCCCTGTGAAAGCCTTGATCTCCGATGCAAAATGCAGGCCGTCAGGCCCTTCCCGGCAATAGAGGGGGCGGGCCCCCCATCGGTCGACGGCCCCCAGAAGGGCTCCCTCCTGAAAATCTGCAAGCAGCAGGGCCCAGGTGCCCTTCAGGCGTGGAAGAAAGCCCTCCCCCCACGACAGGTAGGCCCCAAAAGCGGCTGCGGTGTCGGAACAAGCCGTCCCCAGCGGGAGGGTCCGGCGGACCTCCTCGAAGAGTTCCCGCCCGTTCGAAAGCCACCCGTCGAAAAGAAGCAGGCGATTGCCGTCTGAATGGGGAACGGGTTCACCACGCCGGGCCGCCCCCGGGGAGAGGCGGCAACCCATTGAAAGAATCATTTGCCGGGGCCCGTATTCGAAAGAGAGAACGGACGAATCCGCACCACCCCTGTGGGCAATGCGTCGAAGCATCCCGAAAACGAGCCTTTCGGCTTCTTCCCTTGAAGCGGTTTTCGAAAAGACTGCGGCGAGACCCGACATCTCCTTCTCTCCTTTGGATCAGCTGACACCTTTGGTTTTCCTGTTCCAAAGGTATTCCCAGGCTGTCGGAATGGTTTTTTGTACGCCCTTCCCGCCCGGGAACCGTTCATTGGGAACGCCCCCGTCGCAGACCCGGGCGAGAACATCCCTGAAAAGGGGCAATCCCTCGGCGAGATTCCACCATTCACAAGAGGGGAAAGTGTCTTCCGGGCGCGGCTTGACAACCTTTTCCTCAAGGATGGGTCCTGAATCCACCCCCGGGTCGATGAGATGGATCGTCACGCCGCACCGGTCGGGCCTCCCGTCCACACGAGCCCAGTACGTGCAGAAAAGCCCCCTGTAATATCGCGAAAGCCCCAGGTGCAGGTTGACAAAAGGGGCGGGGACCTCTTCAAGGGTGCCCCCGGAAATGATGGAGGATCCGAAAACGGCGACAACCGGGGCCGGCGTTTCTTTCAAAAGTCTCAATGCCGACGGATGGTTGACGGAAGGGACCTGCACGGTCCGCACGCCCTGCATGGGGCCGGTCTCAAGGCTGAAGGCTTCCTGGATGCCTTTTACCCGCGGCTCCGCCCGTCGCCTGAGGCCGGGCAACAGGAGCCGGCAAAAGGCAACCTGGCCAAAAACTTTGAACCACCCCCATCTACCGGCCCTTCTGAAAAGGCGCCCGGGAAAGGGCGGTTTCCTCTCCACAAGAACCAAAGCGATGTCCAGGCTGGTTTTGAGGGCATGGAAGACGGCGTTGAACCCGGGGCCCCTGTTCCCGCAGAGAATGATGCGCCGGTCTTTCATTTGTCCCGCCTCGCCTGGGCCTTTCCCGCCCTTTTTGAAGTTTTTTCGCCGACTTCTTCGAAAAAGGCCTCACGGCCGATCCGCAGCCAGCGCAGGGGGTACCAGGCCCAGGCAAACCTTTTCGGAAGGTCACGCCCGAGAAGATCCTCGGTATTCAGGGAGCCCAAAAGCCCGCAGAAATACCGGCATTTCCCCAGCGCCCCCTCATGGGCCGAGGCATGGTAGAAAACGGCTGAGGCCTTGCTGTCGCATGCGCCCCCGTAAAAAGAGGCTGTCGTCTCTTCAGCCAGGGCTTTCGCCCGGGGCCTTGCCGCTTTTGAAAGCTCCCCGGCCGGCTCACCCAGGGGGCCGAAGAGTTCCTCCGCCGCCAGGACCCCCGTCAGAAAGGTGTTGGACGCAGCCGGGTCCCTGATTCTTTTAAGGATCAACTCCACATCCATACGCGGGAATTTGCGAAGCAGCAGGGCCAGGTCAAGCAACCAGCAAAGGCGGTTCCAGCGGTGCTTGAAGCCGTGGACGGAAAGAATCATCAGGAGGTTCTCCGGAGAAAAGGCGGGAATCTCCCGAGAGAGCAACCTTGTTCTCCGAAGATTTTTCCAGAGGTCCTCCTCCTGAACGGGGAAAACCATGAACCCGGGGTTCGTGGACCAGTGCATTTCCAGGTAAACCAGGTTATCGTCACGGAAAAAATTGTACTCCCCGTAATTTGTCCTGTTGCGCAGAAAGGCCTCTTCCTGAAGGGGTGTAAGGGGTCTGTGAGGCCGATAACGGTCTTTGGTGAGCACTTCCTTGACCCTGTGGAAGTCTTTCTTCCTGAAGAACACGTCGAGGTCCGAAAACTGTCTCAGCTTGACGTCGCCATAGAGCTCTGCGGCCAGGGAGGGTCCCTTGTAGGGGACCGCCTCTATCCCGTTGTCGTCAAAAAGGTCGAGCACCCTCAAAAGTTCCGCCGAAAAAAGGAGGTTCTTCACCCCCTCCGCCCTGGCCTTTTGTCTGAGCTTTTCGGGAACAGGTGTGCCGGCTTCCGTCAGGCCATGACGGAGACCGTTCCAGAGCACCGGGACGAGTCCGTGTCTTTCGGCAAGGGCCACGGTTTCGGCCTGAAGGTGATCCGCAGTGAATTCGAAAGAGGTTTTCTGAAAGACAAAGGCCTTGCCGCAGCGAACCAGCGTTTCCATGGGGTGCCCCTTGGGGCCGGTTTCATTCACAAAGCCCATCACCTTTCGGGACCGTCGTATTTCCCGCTCTCAAGGCCTTTACGCTCCGTTTCGGTTTCTTCCGGCCCAGGTTGTCCACATCAACCCTGTGGATAACCTGGGCAACTCGTTGACTCGGCATTCAACGAAACCGGATCCCTTCAGATCCACTTTTTTTCCCGGAAAAAAACCAGCATGCCCCCGGCAAGGGCGATCATGACAACCCAGACGGCGGGATAGGCCCAGGGGATCCTGAGTTCGGGCATGTGTTCGAAGTTCATGCCGTAGACTCCGGCTATGAAAGTGAGGGGGATAAAGATGGTGGCAATGATGGTGAGGACCTTCATGATCTCGTTCATGCGGTTGCCCGCGCTGGAGAGGTAGATGTCCAGAAGGCCCGACAGCACGTCCCTGAAGGTCTCGATGCTGTCCATCACCTGGACGGAGTGGTCGTAAAGGTCACGGAGGTAAAAGACCGTGTCGGAGCTAACGAGGTCGCTTCCACCCCGCTCGAGGCGCCCCACGATCTCCCTCATGGGCCAGGCGGCCTTCCGAAGGAAGATCATCTCCCGCTTGAGGCCATGTAGATTTGAAACGGCCTCTTCCCCGGGGTCGGTGAGGATCTGTTCGTCCAGTTCCTCCACGTCGTCGCCGAGTTTTTCCAAAAGCATAAAGTATCTGTCCACCACGGCATCCAGCAGGGCGTAGGCCAGGTAGTCGGCCCCTTCCCCCCGGATCCGCCCCTTTCCGACACGAAGCCTGTCCCGCACGGGGTCGAAGACGTCGCCGGGCTTTTCCTGGAAGGTGATGACGCATCCGGGCATGAGGATCAGGCTTACCTGTTCCATGTCGACCCTTTTCGACGTTTCTTCGTAGTCGGCCATCTTCAGGACAATGTAGAGGTACTTCCCGTGGTCCTCCATCTTGGGCCTCTGGCCGGTGTTGCAAATGTCCTCCAGCACGAGCTGGTGGATCCCGAAGTGCTCCCCGAAGGACTCAAGAAGCGCCAGGTCGTGGATGCCGTCTACGTTGACCCACAGGACGCCTTCTCCCGAAAGGTGTTTCCTGCAGGCTTCGGCGCTTTGTACCTGCCTTGAATCAAACCTCTCTCCCCCATAGTCGATGAGGGTGATCCTGGCCTCTTCGGTCTTTTTCTCCCCCACGTGAACCAGCGTACCCGGCGGCAATCCCGGGGCCGACACCTGCCTTTTCAGAAACCTTTTCGAAGGTCCCATGATCTCCCTCCCCTTCAGCAGCAGTCGGTCAAAACTCGAAGGCGGCCACCACCGGCGTATGGTCCGAGGGTTTCTCCCAGATCCTGGGGTTTCTGTCCACCCAGGCGTCTTTCGATCCTTTCGCCACAGGCGGCGTGGCCAGAACGTGGTCGATCCGCCAGCCGATGTTCCGCTCCACCGAATTTTTGACCCGGTAGTCCCAGAAGGAGAACTCCCCCTCCCCCGGGCGGTGCTTCCTGAAGACATCCTCCAGGCCCCATTCCAGAAGGACTCCGAAGGCCTTTTTGACGTCCCCGTGGAAGCAGACGTGGTCGCGCTTTCGTTCGGGGTGCGTCACGTCAATGTCCGTGGGCGCCACGTTGAGGTCGCCCACGATGACGAGTTTCTCTTTCGGTGACAGGTTTTTGTCGAGATATCCCGTAAGGCGCTCGAAAAAGCGGAGCTTCATGGGGTAGTCCGGGTGGTCTATGGCCTTCCCCTGGGGAATGTAGAGATTGATCACGTTGAGGTCGCCGAAGCGGCAATGGATCATCCGCGTCGTCCCGTCGGGCTCCTCCCCGTCGCCAAGTCCGAAACGCACCTCGTCTGGCGCCTCCACCGACGCCACGGCAACGCCGTTGTACCCCTTCTCCCCCGAATAAACAGTCCTGTAGCCCAGTTCACGGAAGGCCGCCTCGGGGAATTCCTCGTTCCTGGTTTTCGTCTCCTGGAGACAGAGAATATCCACTCTGCTATCATGAAGCCATGGCTCGATGATGTGCATCCTGCTGCGGACGGAATTGACGTTGAACGTCGCGATCGTGAAGCCTTTCATGCCGGTCACCCGCTTTTCGTTCATGGTGTTTTACTCATTCTATAGGCAGAAGGGCGCAAAGGGCAAAGGGGGGAAGACGGTGAAACAGATCCGGCCTGCATGGGCGTGGCTTTTTCTGCTTGTTTCCGTCTTCGCCGTCGGCACCGTCGGGTTCTACACCCTGACGGACCTTTCCGTCATCGATTCCGTCTACTACACCATCATCACCCTGGCGACGGTGGGATACAACGCGCCGCCCGACCTCAGCAACTCGGGGAAGCTTTTCATCGCCTTTCTGGTGATTCTGGGGATCGGTACGGCGGGCTACGCCGTCAGCCAGGTGACGCGTTACTTCCTGGTGGAGCGGCTCTTGTCGGCACTGGGCAAAAGGAGGGACACCCGAGTGGACAAGATGGAAAATCACTGGATTGTCTGCGGACTCGGACGGGTCGGGACGGAAGTCATCGAACATCTCAACAGGGACCACATTCCCTGCATGGCCCTCGAGGTCGCCGACCGGAAGGTCGCCTGGGCGCGCGAACGGGGGTGGGTCGTCCAGCAGGGCGACGCCAGGGACGAGGAAGCCCTCGAGAGCGCCGGCGTCAAACGGGCCGCAGGGCTCATCACCACTCTTTCCGACGACGCTGACAACGTCTACGTGATCATCACGGCCCGGTCTTTGAACCCTGATCTGCGTGTCATCGCCAGGGCCACGGACCGCAAGTCCATGGGGGTTTTCTACAAGGCGGGGGCGGAAAAGGTCATCAACCCCGTCGTCGCCGGGGCGGCGGCCATCGCCTGGGCCTCGGTGAAACCTGCCGTGGCCAGTTTCCTGGAGATCGTCAACATCTCGCGGGACCTGGATATCGCCTTCGATTCCATCCCCGTCAAACATGACAGCGAACTCATCGGCAAGACCCTGGCCGAGTCCCCCCTGCGCTCCCGGTACAACGCCATGGTCATCGCCGTCAAGAAGGAGTCCGGCAAATACCTCTACAATCCGGGGAGCTCCCATGTCATGGAACAAGGTGACGAGCTCATCGTCATCGTCGACAGGAACCGGCTGCTCGACCTCCGGAAGGAGATTTCCGGTCCAAACCTTTAGGCGCTTCACCAGATCGGCGGCTTCATTCCGGCCATGAAGGGCATTTTCTCATTGTTGCGTCATCCCTTCGGTTTTTTGACGGCACCGCCAAAAATGGGTATTATTAATTTAATCTCTTGAAGTCCCCCTTTGAGAGAGCTTCTTTAAATCGCGACGGATCCACCCCGCTCCAGGAAAAAGGCCAGACACCCCCCGGCGTCCGGCCTTTTTCTCTTTCACGAAGGACACCTGCCACCGGGAGAGCCCCGGGGCAATGATTATGCCGTCGGTGTTTCTTCTTCCACAGGCCTCGAGATGACCCGGAAGATCACGATTGGAACCGCCAGGGCCAGGGCGACGCATGCCGCTGCGGGAAGCCCGTAGGCCACCCCCGCGTAGCCGGCCACGGCGCCCAGCGCAGCGAGAAGCGCGTAGGGGATCTGGGTGTTCACGTGGTCCATGTGGTCCGACCCGGTAAACATGGACGACATGATGGTGGTGTCCGAGATGGGGCTCGAGTGGTCCCCCCAGACGGCACCGGCGAAGACGGCACCGATGGTGGGAACCATGTAGGTCATGGGGTCCAGTCCCAGGTTGCCCGAAACGGAGTGCACCAGGGGAACGACGATGGGCATCAGGACGGCCATGGTGCCGTAGGACGTGCCCGTGCAGAAGGCGATGACGGCGCCCGTCACGAAGGTCACCAGGGGAACCCATCCCGGCGCGAGCACGCCCTGGGTGAGGGCAACGATGAACCCCGCCGTTTCGACCTGCTTGACCATGGACCCGATACCCCAGGCGAAGATCAGGATCAGCGTCCCGTAGAAGATGGAGCGCATGCCCTCCATGTATCCCTTGAAGAGGTGCCCCCAGGTTGAGATCCCCTGCAGCCGGTACAGCACCAGCGTCAGGAAGACGGACCCGAAGGCCCCGTAGACGAGCGCCTCCGAGCTGCTCCCTTCGCCGATGGCCGTGGCGGCGTCCACAGACGGCCACCCGCCGGTCACCAGAAGGAGCAAAAAGATCAGCCCCACCAGCAACAGCAGAGGCAGGGCGAAGTTGATGACCCGTCTGGGTGTGTGTTCACCGGGCCCCTCCTCGACCTGGTTCGGGTTGATCAAGGGTTTTGCACCGTCGCGGAGGATCTTGCCCTCTCTCCGGGCCCGGCGCTCGGCGGCCAGCATGGGCCCGAAATCACGCCCGGAGAAGACGACGAAGGTCAGTAGCGCCAGGGCGGCCAGATTGTACAGGATGAAGGGGATGGATTTGATGTAGGTCACGTAGGGGGACAGGGTGATCCCCAGGTCGCTGAACTGGGTCCCGATCTGCCCCACCATGTAGGCGATCCAGGAGGAAATCCCGGCGATGCAGGCGATGGGAGCCGCCGTGGAGTCCACGATGTAGGACAGTTTTTCCTTGGAGATTTTATACTTTCCGGTGATGGGGCTCATGGTGGTGCCCACCACGAGGGTGTTCACATAGTCCTCGAAAAAGATGAAAAAACCAGCCAGCTCCGTGAAAGCCATGGCGCTTTTCGCACCGGCGATCCTTCTGGTAATCCACTGGACGATGGCGTCGATGCCGCCGCCAACCTTCATGATTCCCACCAGGCCGCCCATGGTCAGACTCGTCAGGACAATCCTGGCCGACCAGGGATCACCGAGGTTGTTCCAGAGCGCTTCCACGGCCTTGCCGAACCCCGTCACGGGGTTCCAGCCCGCGAGCATGGTTCCCGCAAACCAGATCCCCAGAAACAGCGAGGGGATCACTTCCCTGGTGATGATACAGAGCGCGATGGCGATCACGGGGGGTAAAAGCGAGAGTGCCCCGAAATCCGATCCCGTTCCGTCGGCCGCGAAGGCCGCCCCGATTGAGGCGAAAATTGCTGCAAAAGAGACGGCTGCCAGAATCAGGCTTCGGGTTTTCCATCCTTTCTCCATCCGACGTTCCCTCCTTGAGTGATGGTCTTTACAATTTGCATCGCCCTGAAAGACGCCGGAGGATCTCATGTCTTTTGCTTTTGCCGACGTCTTGTGAGCGTTTGCATGTGGTTCTGGATAGCCTCTTCCGCGGCGGCGGGGTCATTTTCCGCTACGGCCTGCATGATGGCCTCAAGGTCTTTGTCCACGGCTTCTTGTGTCTCCGATGAGAGGGGGGCCCCAATGTTCCTGCCGAGGAGGATCCCGTCCATGGCAGACAGGATGCCGTTGCCGGCGAGCCTTCCCAGGTTTTCAAAAAAGGCCTTGTAGGCTTCCATTGTCCCGGTGCCGTGGTGTCGCGATTGCTTCCACCTTTTTAGGGCTGAAAGGAGCTCGTCGGCGTTTTTGCCCGCGCCTTTTCCGGCGGCAAGCCTCGCGATCCGGCTTTCCAGGGCTTCCCTGGCGACGAGCAGATCCAAATCCGCAGCGTTTTCCGCGGCGGAGATCCGTTCCAGAAGGGTTTCGGCCGAGGCCTCCTGCTTTTTGGCCTCGGAAAGTTCCCCCAGGCGCCTGGAGCCCATGTCCGTCAGAACCCGTCCCTGGAACCCCACGCGGCTTGTCAGGCCCCTCCGGTCAAGGTCCCTGAGGAGACGTCCCACCGTCGCCTCGCTGGCGGAAAAACCCTCGGCGTCAAGGTGCTCGCGCACCGTCCCCGCGCCGACGGGGCCCTGTGTCTTCTCGAGAAGACTGAGGACGAAAAGTTCCTGTTCCGTGGCTTCGGGGTTCATTGTTCCCGCTCCCGGGATGCCGTAATACCCTTTCGCTGTTCATCAATGATGAGCGATATTTCGGGTTCTGTCAACATTCCCGCTACCGCCTCCAGCGCCAGAACAAAAGCTCTTCATCATCGGCAACCCTGTATATGGCTCCCCGCTTTCTGTCCCAGGCAAAGGGCCCCATACCGGAAACGGGAACGCCGGAACCGTTGATAAAGGTCATCCCTCGTGTCAACGCGTAGTCGGCACTGACGTGAAACCTGACGGGCCTGGCAAAAGGCAGGGTGCCCGTTGTGTTCCCCTCCGGCCAGCCGCCCACCGGGGGCGGTTCCGTCGCTTCTTGCAGGTGTGACAGGATCGTTGCATACTCGACCGGCGCCTCCCGCAGGGCCAGGTGTGCCGCCCGGGAGGATCTTTTGAGTTCCGTCAGAAGCTGCCGCGCAAGCCACGCCGCCCCCGGCTCATCCAGCCCCAGAAGGCCGAGGGCCGTGAAGTAGACGGCGTCGAAGGCCGCGAGAGGCTTTGGCACCATTGCGGGAAGCCAGAAACCCGAGACCTCGTCCCATCTGGCGGGCTCTCCTCCGGGAAATATCTCCTTCACCAGTTTCAGCCCGTCGGCGGCACGCTGCCGGCCGGGCGTCGCCGGGTCGACAACGTGTCTCCAGAGCCCGACGCCCTGAAGGTCTCCGGCTTCCGCCAGAAGTTCTTCGCCCAGAGCCTTTGCCTCCGGCTCGAGTTCCGCCTTTTGCCCGTAGGCCTCGACGAGTCCTTCCCAGGTCCATGCCCCCGCCTGGTCGGCGCCCGGACAAACCGCCGAAACGATCACGGCAAAAATCAGTACCCCCAAACCCCACGCGGTCAGATCTCTACTTTTTGGATTTCTTCGTCCAGTCATTCCCGGTCACTTCCACATCTTGAAGATTTTTCAGGCTCCCCGGTCCCCGAGTCACCGGATCGTATACTGGATGGTCACCACGGCCTTCATGGCCTTTTCGATGGTCGTGGTGTCATACATGCCATAGTCTTCCACATCGGTGGAATAAGGCCGGGTGATCTGGAAAACCCCCTGGCTCGCAGAACGCAGTTTTCCGGCCTGCCCGCCGCTTCCTTCAGCCAGCTGCTTCGCCCTTTGGCTCGCGTTTTTCGTCGCCTCGCCCAACAGCTCGATTTTCGCCTCTTCGAGGCCGCTGTAAAAGTACTGCGGCGCATAGGCGAAAAACTCCACGCCTTCGCCAAGAAGCCTCGAAGAGGACCGGGCCAGTTCCGCGACGAGCCGGACGTCTTCGGAGGAAAGCGTCACCGTCTGCTGCAGCTGGTAATGGTCTATTTCGTTTGTCTGGCGCCCTTCGGAGGTCTTCTTGTACTGCGGAAAGGTCACCACACCCGAAAGGGCCAGATCTTCTGGCTGCACGCCGTATTCACGGAAATACTCCAGAACCTTTTCCCTGTCCTGCTCCAGCTTTTGTGAAGCCTGAACAAGTTCCGGAGCCCTTACGGTGATCTGGCCGGACCAGGTAGCCACGTCTGAAGTCACCAGCTTCTGGGCGAAGCCTTTCACCGTTATCGTCTGATTGGCCAGCTTCACCTTTTCCACCGTTCCGGAAACGAGAAAGGCCGAAATGATCAATCCCAGGGCCAGGAAAAACCCCAGAAACACCAGACCGCCTGTTATGCCCTTGTCCCTTGTCTCCATGCCCATCCACCCTTTCCGCAAAGCAGGGATCTCTTGAAACCGTCCCGCTACCGGGATTTCCCGTCGGGTTTCGCGAACCTCGTCCTGTAAAGGGCCATAAGCCGCGCCAGGGCCGCCTCCGCATCCTCCCGGCCGACGGTGCTGTCGATCTCGCTGCGTGATGCTTTCACGGTCTTTTCAGGCACCCTGATTGCCCCTTTTTGTTTTTTTGCCGGCTTTCGTCCTCCCTTTTTCCCTGGAAGACGGCCAACCCGGACCTTGACGGAAGTTACCTCGATGCCCCACCGTTTCGTTATTTCCCTGGCAATGGAACCGCCGCGCATGGAGATTTCCTGTGCAAAGGCGCCATCAACGGCGACCACCGTCAGGACCGTTTTTTCGATCTTTTCGGGCGCCGTCCGCCGGGCGAGCTTCTCTCCCACGATCCCGTCCCAGGCCGATGCCATTCCCGCCACGGCGAGTCCCCGGCGTATCTCGGGCGTCAGCGCTTCCTCCATAACTGACTTGGCCGGCCGCAGTGACCGGTTGAGATCATTCTTCCAGCGCCGCATCGTCTGCCTTTTCCCCCCGTCGTCGGCCCCGCTCCAGATTCACCCAGAGGATGTGAAGGTCCGCCGGCGTCACGCCCGATACCCGGCCCGCCTGGGCCAACGTCCGCGGGCGGAGTTTTTTCAGTTTCTGCCTGCTCTCCGACAACAGGCCGGGGACTCCGTCGTAGTCAAAATCAGCGGGAAGACGCACCCGTTCCATCTTCCTCATCCGCTCCACCTGTCTTTTCTGCCGGTCGATGTACCCTTCATATTTTATCTCCACAGAGACGGCGGTGGTGATCTCCTCATCCAGCGGTTCCGGCGGCGGGGCAATCTCGGCGATCATCTTCCAGGTCACCTCGGGGCGTTTCAGAAGGTCCGATGCCTTCGCCGGTTCGCTCAAAGGAGAGGACCCTGCGGCCTCCAGAACGGCGTTCGTGCTGTCGCGGGCTGGTATTTTCACATTCTCGAGCCGATGGATTTCCCTTTCCATGTCCTTCCACCGCCGCAGGAGTCCGGCCCACCGTTCATCATCCACAAGGCCCAGTTTTCTCCCGATGGGGGCCAGACGCCTGTCTGCATTGTCGTGACGCAACAGGAGGCGGAATTCGCAGCGGCTGGTAAGCATCCGGTAGGGTTCCTCCGTCCCCCTGGTGACCAGGTCATCCACCAGGACCCCGGCGTAGGCCTGTGACCTTTCCAGGACCAGCGGTCCTTCTTCCCGTCGCCTGAGCACGGCGTTGATGCCGGCAAGCAGGCCCTGCGCGCCGGCTTCCTCGTACCCCGAAGTCCCGTTGATCTGTCCCGCGCAGAACAGCCCGCAAACATGTTTGGATTCGAGCCAGGGATACAGCTGCGTCGGGGGAAGGTAATCGTACTCGATGGCGTAGCCGGGCCTCATGATCCACGCTTTTTCGCACCCAGGAAGGGAACGGACCATCCTGACCTGGGCGTCGAAGGGAAGGCTGGTGGTGAAGTTCTGCATGTAGATCTCCGCATTCTCCCGGGCCACGGGTTCGAGAAAGACCAGGTGGCTCGCCTTGTCGGGAAACCGGACCACCCGGTCCTCTATGGAGGGGCAGTACCGGGGGCCTATCCCCTTGATGACGCCCGAAAACAGCGGGGAGCGGTCCAGGTTCGCCCTGATGATGTCATGGGTCCTGTCGGTGCTTCGCGTCATAAAGCAGGCGAAGCCCTCGTGTTTTTTCTTTTCCCCCCAGTGGCTGAACCTCAGGGGCTCCGGTGCGCTGTCCTGCCGGTCAAGACTCTTCCAGTCCACCGTCCCTGAATGGATCCTCGGCGTCGTTCCCGTCTTGAGGCGGCCGGCAACGAGACCGGCCCTTTCAATGGACGCCGTCAGTTCCGTGGCCGCCATCTGGCCGAGCGGCCCGGAAGGAAACGATGCGGTTCCGATGAAAACCCTCCCGCCGAGGTAGGTTCCCGTCGTCAAAATCACTGCCGGTGACTCGTAGACGGTGCCAAGCTGCGTCTTCACGCCGCGGACTTTCCCGTCCTCCACCCAGAGGTCTGTCACCTGTTCCTGCCGCAGGGAGAGGTTCGACTCCATTTCACAGACCTTCTTGTACCACCTGTGGTAGGCGCCCAGGTCGCACTGCGCCCTGAGGGTCCTCACGGCAGGTCCCTTCGACGTGTTCAGCCAGCGGATGTGGAGCGTCGCGGCGTCGGTGGCACGGCCCTGCTCGCCCCCCAGGGCGTCGATCTCCCGGGTCAGATGCCCTTTGGCCGGACCACCGATGGAAGGGTTGCACGCCATCAAGGCCATGTTGTCCAGGTAGAGGTTCAGCAAAAGCGTTCGCTCCCCCATGCGGGCCGCCGCCAGTGCCGCCTCGCATCCGGCGTGTCCCGCTCCCACGACGATGACGTCAAAGCTTCGTTCGTTTCCGTCTGTTTTCATGTGTCCTTTCTTTCCCCATCGGGCATGACAATCCCGTCTTTTACCCTCCATACCGATCCCGGCCACAGGGGCGTACAGTCTTCGGCGGTGGTGACGAAAGTCTGCCACTCTCGTTCCACGAGGGCTTCGATCATTTTCTCGCGCCCCTCCATGTCCAGTTCGGCCATGACCTCGTCCAGAAGAAGCAGCGGTTTCCGCCTGGTCTTTCGCTCCACCGCCCATCCTGCGGCGATCAAAAGGGCCACGGCTGCCCGCCTTCTATGCCCCCTGCTGAGGGTCTCAGAGGCGGGACGACCCCGGCTCGATATTATCAGGTCATCCCGGTGCGGACCGACGAGGCACAGGCCAAGCCTGTTTTCCCTTTCCCTGTGATGCTGGAGGCCTTTCCAGAAGTCCTCCAGCCCGTCTTCTATCCCCGATGATCCCCCACGGTGATGATGAATCTCCACCTCCGAGGGAAGCAGCACCCGGCAGGCTTCCATCCCCAATTTTACAAGATCCACCGCCGCGGCCCTGGAGTTCCATATCCAGGAGGCAAGCGGGGCCATGGCCCGCGAGGCGACGGAAGCCCCCCGCCCGGACCTTACGGCCGCTGTCTTTTGCCTGACAGCCCTCCGGTATTCATGAAGCCGCGTTGCATAAAGCGGGAACAAAAGGGCGCACATCTTGTCCAGAAAGCGCCGTCTCACCGAAGGCGACCCCTCGATGAGGGACATGTCTTCGGGAAGAAATGTCAGGGACGGAACCCTCATGCGAATATCCGTCGCCCGGCATGCCCTGCCGTCCAGCCTCAGCCTGGTCTTTCCGGATATGCCCACTCCAATGTCCAAAGTCTCCTCTCCCTCGAAACGCGCCCCGAGGAAAGATCCCCCGGGTCCGTCCCAGGCGGAAAGGTTATTGACCCTGGTATTCCCAAAGGGACCCCAGCCTGTCAGAATGTGCAGCGCCTCCAGGGAATTGGTTTTTCCCGCGGCGTTTTCCCCTATAAGCAAGTGAAGCCCCTTCGCCCATTCCAGGCGCCGGGGCTTCAGGTTGCGGAAATTCTTCCATTGCACGTATCTGCAGATCATCTAGTCGGGAGTGGACTCCTCTTCCTCCGGAAGCGTGATTGGCATCAAAACGTACATGAAGCTGTCTTCGTTGGGCTTGGACAGAAGCATCTGCCCGTTGGGCCCGTTAAAGGTGAGGTGAGCCACGTTTCCATGAAGAGCCTTGAGTCCTTCAAGAAGATACTTTACATTGAAGGCGACCCGGAGGGACTCGCCGTCTACCTCCGCGGCCACGTCCTCAGCGGCTTCGCCGATCTCGGGCGCGCGGGATTCCACCTGCAGCGCACCCCCTGGTGAGAGATTGAATATGACCATCCTGCTATAGTCCCGGACAATGATTTCGGATCGCTCCAGGGCTTCGATGAACTGGTTCCTGTCGACCACCATCCATGTCGTTTTTTCCGGAGCCAGGATCTTTTCATAAGGCGGAAACCTCGATTCCACCCTTCTCACGGCGAACTCCAGCTCCCCGGCGATGAAGTACGCCTGGGCGTCGTCGATTTTCACCGTCACCTGGATATCCTCATCTTGGGCGGCCAACACCCGCATCAGTTCCTTGAGACCCGTCAGCGGAAGCAGAACCTGTTCGTTTTCCCCCGGCCTTTCAACGGGCGACTGGGAAAGGGAAAGCCGCCTTCCGTCGGTGGAGACGACCCGGATGGTGCCCTCCTTGACCTGGAACAGACCTGCGCTCAGGTATTGCGGAAATTCCTCCCCTGGTGACCCCGCAAAGGTCCCTTCCTCGAGGAGTCTTCTCATTTCCCCCGCCGTTGTTTCAAAGAAGGAAGAAGCCCCGTCCGATGCCGGTAGTTTCGGAAATTCCTCCACCGGGTAGGTCGTGAATGTGTACTTGTTTTTCTCGCTGCATACGATCTGTGCCTTTCCGTCCTTGACTTCTACGGAAAACGTGTCCGCCGGCGCTTTCTTGAAAAGCTCCCCAACGACGCGCACAGGGAAGACGGACTCACCTGGACGTTCGATATCCACCCCTTCGGCCCTGCATGTTATGGAGGTTTTCAGGTCCGTCGCCTGGAGAGTGACCTTCTCTTCGTCTGCAGTGCAACGAACACCGGTGAGGACGGTCAGTGCGCTTCTGGAGCCGACGCTTCGTTCTGCAAGTTGCCAGCTGCGGAGAAAGACCGGTTTGTTAATGAGGAGTTTCATATGGATATCACTCCCTTCTTTATATTCTCTTATATATTGAAAAAAGAAGCAGGTCCAGTAGTAAGGGTGTGAAAAATGTGGAAAATACCGAAAAAGGGGGAAAAACCGGGCAAACCACCTGTGGAAAAAACCTGTTTTTTTGAAGGATGGTTATGCACAGTTTCCCTGAAAACAGATGACGGCCCAAAAACGTTCCCTGTTTATACACCTCTGTCCACAAAAAAGCCGCTTCTTTTCACAACTTTTCCCTGATGGATTCCACAATATGACGGACACGAAGGTCTTTCTTGCAGGCTTCGTTGATTTTCTTGCAGGCATGCAGGACCGTGGTATGGTCCTTCCTGTTGAAGGCGTATCCGATGTGCTGCAGGCTTGAATCGGTATGTTCCCGGCTGATATACATGGCCACCTGGCGGGCGAGGGCAATCTCGGACGTCCGCTTGTTGCTGGTGAGCGCACTGATGGGGATGCCGAAGGTTTCCGAGGTTACCTGCTGAATCATCTCGATGCTGACGGGCCCCTTTGATGTGCGTCGGATGACATCCTTGAGCCATTTGGAGGCATTTTCCACCGTGACGGGCTCGTTGTTGAGATCGGAAAAGAACATGACACTGTTGAGGGACCCCTCGAGCTCCCTGATGTTGCTCGGGATATTCTGGGCGAGAAAATCCACCACATCCTCCGGAACCTCGTAATTTTTTATGGCCGCCTTCTTCTTGAGGATGGCGATGCGGGTTTCCAGGTCAGGTGGCTGAATGTCGGTGACCAGTCCCCATTCGAAACGGCTGACAAGACGCTCCTCGATGTGGTGGATGTCCTTCGGGGGCTTGTCGGAGCTGATGACAATCTGCTTCTTGGCATCGTGAAGGCTGTTGAAGGTGTGGAAAAATTCCTCCTGGGTGCTTTCCTTGTTGGCCAGAAAATGGATGTCGTCTATGAGAAGGACATCCACATTCCGGAATTTCTGCTTGAATTCGTGGGTCTTGTTGTTCTGGATGGAAAGAATGAATTCGTTGATGAATTTTTCGGAGCTCACATAGGCCACTTTCGCCCCCTCGATGTTGCGGAGGACGTAATTGCCGATGGCGTGCATGAGATGGGTCTTTCCGAGGCCTACACCGCCCCAGAAGAAAAGAGGGTTGTAGGCGACGCCGGGGGATTCGGCAACGGCGAGGCTTGCCGCGTGGGCGAGCCGGTTTGATTTGCCGATGACAAAGGAATCAAACTGGTAGTCCGGGTTGAGGCCGTTGACGGGCCTGGGCGCCATCTTCCCGAGCTTCTCGGCACGCTGTATCTCGTCCTTGCGTGCCCCGGAGCCCACCTGGAGGACGACTTTCCGGGCAATGTTCCGTTCCCGGGCCAGCTCTTCAAGTTTTTCGAGAAAACGGTTCTGGATCTGCTCCTTGACGAAGACATTCGGGACGTCAAGGACGAAGGTCCCCTCTTCGAGGGAAAGGGGCAGGCAGGTCTTCAGCCAGATATCCGTCGCCCCCCTGGGAAGTTTTTCCTGGGCATCGGCCAGCAAGGTGTCCCATGCCTGGGCGGTCATGTCTTTCATCGTCGCTCTTCCCCCTCGTCCTGAACGTAGGAAATCCGGTGAGCGAGAACAATAGTACCACAGAAATATCCACACTTTTTATCCACATATGCACATCGATCCGCATCGGGATGTGGAAAAAAAGAGGACCAAAAAACTCCGAAATTTCGGATATGACAAAGAGGCAGGCGATATGACCAATTTTGACAAACTCGATGGAGCGTCAAACTTCATTTATGCACATACTTGTCCACACCGTGGATAACCAGCGGGAAAGAAAAGGATATAATGGAAAAAGCCTCACTTTATATTTTGGGAATGCAAGGGAGTGACCACCCATGAGTTCCCGCCTCCTCCACATCATCAGCCACACAGATCTCGACGGGATCGTTGCCGCGGCGGTTGCCTGGCATGCGAACTTTCCAGAAAAAACACCGTTAATCGTCAGCCTCGCCGGATACGGGGATGTGGATAACCTGATTATGGAATGCCTGGAGAAAGAAGAGAACTTTCTGGTGACGGACCTTTTCTGCCAGCGACGGCGGACCGTGGACGCCATGGACGAGTGGTTTACCGGCGAAGAGGCGCCGCGGGTGTTCGACCACCACAAGTCCACGCTGGAAAGATACGGGCAAAGGCCCTGGGCTGTTGTGGACACCTCCTGTTGCGCCGCCATGGTGTATCATCGCTGGCTTCTTGCCGAAGGCCCGCTCGAAAAGACGGCTAAAGGGCGGATTTCCGCCATGGCCGACCTCGTGGAGATCGCCAACGACAGGGACCTGTGGATCGGCAGGCGCAGGGAGGGGCGCCTCTGGCACGCTTTGGTCTCCCTGGCGGGGCACTGGAGCGTCTTTTGTCGCCTTGTCGCCGATCCGTCACAAAAGCTTCAACCCGAGGAAGAAGCAGCGGCGGCACAATTCGTGGATCGCCAGGAAAAACGTTTCAGCGAGGCCCTGGAGTCGGTCCGGCGGGAAGGAAGGGACCTTCTTTTCGTGGAACCGGGGCTGCTTGAATTCGGTGACGTCTCCGATTTCAGCGGACTCGTTCTCGACAGGATGGAGGAACCGCCGCGAATGGCGGCGGTCTGCAACAGGAAATTCGCCGGGGACTGGAGCGTTTCCCTCAGGAGCAGGGACGGTCTCGCGGGTCGGATCGTCGCGCTTCTGAAAGACGGTGACAAGATCCGGGGAGGGGGCCACGGTGATGCGGCGGCCCTTTCATTCCCTCCCCACTACAGCCCACAGCAGATCCATGC
>JBNGCT010000015.1:0-23357 GCA_049974965.1 Thermovirgaceae bacterium | reverse complement strand
ACGGCGGGTACCCGCCGTCTTTTCCTTTATGGGTCGTTCCGGAAAGGCCGCTGTCTGGCACTAGCGCTCGTAGATACCCATGCATTCCGCCGTCGCCAGCACGTGGGGCTCGATGGCCTGGGTCAGCTCTTTTCGGGTCGCTCCCTTTTTGAGGTCGATGGATGGCACATTGAGGGCGAAAACCCTGAAGAAATACCGGTGCGGACCGTGTCCTTTCGGGGGACAGGGGCCGCCGTACCCGACCCGGCCGAAGCCGTTGCGTCCCTCTTTTCCCGCTGTGCCTCCCTCGGGAATGGAGTGCGTCTCCGCTGGGATGTCCCAGAGGATCCAGTGTGCGAAGGTTCCTACAGGTGCATCGGGGTCGTCCATAACGAGGGCGAAGCTTCGGGTGTCTTCCGGTTCTCCCTGCCACTGGATCGCAGGTGAGAGATCCTTGCCGTCACAGGTATAATCGAGCGGAATCCTTCCGCCGTCCTCGAACGCCGCGGAACGGATAATAAACGTCATGGAACGTCCTCCTTTCGTGTCTCTGTCGGTGTCGCCCGCTTCTGGAAAATCATCTTGTACGGGGTCACCGCAATATACCTCTATTGTATTGGATGTTTGTTTTTTTGAAAAACGATCCGTCCCGAAGTTTTCTGTTCCTTTTTACCGCCGCCTCGGATTCTCCGTCACTGTGCCTTCAAAAACGGAGAACATTTCCTCCACTGAACTGCAAAGGGTTTCGGCAAAGCCCGCAGGATCTGAAGCGCTCCCTTGCCAGAAGCTCAGGTTGAACAGGATATGGGGATCGGTCTTGATGTACCTTCCGCCGAAGCTTTCTTCCGAGAGCGGGCCGTAACCGGCAAGCCTCAGACCTTCAGGCGGCGTGGTGCTCGTGGCAACGAAGGTCTCCTGCAGCCTCGACCAGGCCATGCCCCTCAAAAGTCCGGGAAGAGCCTGGTTCTTGTCGCACCCCTGCAGGTGGGCGGCCAGGAGGGCCTGGAGGTGTTCTTCCGGACCGCGGCCTTCCAGGCAGAGGTCGATGCGTCGTGCGTGAGCTGAAGAGGCCTTCCGGAGTGCTTCCGCCCGAACCGCTCGGGGTGTCGAAGGTGATTCCAGGAGCGTGAAGAAGGCAAGGGCTTCAGGCGTAAGGGTTCGCATGACTCCGGTCCTCCCTCCTTCGAAGAGTCGGAGCATAACGGCCTCGGATGTACTGACCCAGCGCCCCCGGTGTTTTCGGCAAGCCAGAAGGAGAGCGAGCTGGACAAACGCATCGGGGCTGATGCCGTATCGCTTGATATCCCCTTTGCCGACGGGAAGCTCGAGAAGACGTGCCCCGAGTTTTGAAATCCGGTGTTCCAGGCGTTTGTCAGCTTCTTCAATGAACTCGCGCAGTCTCGTGGTAAGTGCCAGGTTAACCTCGCAGAAGGCGGGAAGCCCCCTGGCTGTTTCCTCTCGGAGTGTTTCATTTCGAGTCAAAAATCGTGACAGCCTTGTCAGCGGGAGTCCGTCGAGGTGGGAATGCTCGAAATTGATACCGGCCTGGCCGTCGCGGAAGACGATGATCTGAAGGGTCTTGTCGTACCACCTGTTGTTTCCGCACAAAAGCAAGCGGCCCGCCTCCACGGCGTCGGATGGCGCCGTATCGTCCAGGCAGACCACGAAGAGAGCGCTTTCAACAGCCTCCAGGGCCTCCGGGTTGTTTTTGTGGGCTCGCGTCAGGTCCTCGCGGAGACGCGCCCATTCGTGCCTCCTGAGAGTCGTCAGGACCCCTGCGTGGACCCGCTGGCTGCGTCCGGCCTCCTCAATGCCGCGAAAGGCTTCTTCAAGGGCCTCCGTGCCATATGGTCGCGCTCCGCCGTCAAGCACTTGGAGGGAAAAGATTCTCCCGGCCCTGAGGACGGCGATATGCCTGGGCAAATCCTTTGGGCATCGCCCCTCTGTGTGACTGGTGAAGCTGTCAGGACCCTGAGCAGGGATTCGAACCCCACCAAATACTGAGGAATACTGTTTCATGCAAAGCGGTCGCCCCTTGTAATCATCGGGCTCAAGGGTCCCCTCGGCGATGGAAAGACAAAATGATACAGCTTTCGCCGTGAGTCCCGCCGCCTGCCTCAATTGGTCCGCGGGCGCCACGTCGAGCAGGTACCAGGGGTTCGTCTCGAAGCCCAGGGGCGCATCCTGGGCGAGGTACCACCTGTTCCAGTATGGTATATGTCCCAGGAATGCAGGATCATCCTCGAGGGTTTCTTCCAGGGTACGCTGCAAGGCGTATCCTGGTCCCTCGGGGACCAGAAATTCTTTCACCTCGCGTCGGGTTTCGGCGAGTTCTGTGCCGTTCAAAAAGGGCGCCGTCCAGTCGACAAATTCCTCACAGGTCGTTCTCAAGTCGGTGAAACGAAGCCGCGGCAGATGCCGCGGCTTCGAAGGGGTTCTGTATTCACCCATGAGGGATCCCTCCGTTTCGTGGTTTTTCAATAAGAGAAAGCTCCGGATCCTACAGGGTTTCCTTATCAAGAGCCTTTTCGATCTTTTTGATTTTCCCTTCGTCGGCCACCCAGGCTTTCCAGTCTTCCGGGTAGTTTTTCAAAAACCAGATGGCGCCTTTCATGACGTCGGCCTCGTTTCCCTGCATGTAGGCCAAGGCAGCGTTGGTCTGTTCAAGGGTCGTCTCGTAGCGTTTGAGCAGGGCTTCAATTTCTGGATTGGCCTCGATGAATTTACTGTTGGCGATGATCTGGACCCGGCAGGTCGGGAAACCGCAGCCGCCCGTGGTATCCCACACTTTTGGATCATAGGGGGGCTCCTCGAGCTTGGTCATGTCGTACATGCCGATGATGGGCGTCGGTTCCCAGTAATAGGCCAGAACGGGGTTGCCCTTTTCATAGTTCGAGGCGATGGCCGTGGCCAAAGCGCTGGCGGAGCCTGAATAGAAAGCCACGTAGGTATCTTCAAGGCCGTAGGCCTCTATCTTCTTTTCGTTGACGACGCTCACGTTCCAGCCTGAAGGGCCGTTGTAGAGGCGCCCCTTGTGGTCCTGCTCCGGATCCTTGAAGACTTCCCAGTATTTGGGCAGGTCCTTCACGGATTTCAGGTCCGGTGCCATGGGTTCGATCCCCCGCTCGGGGTCGCCCTGGATGACGTAGGTGGGAACGTACCAGCCCTGGGGGGCGTCGGGGAAATTCCTTCCCAGGTTCACGATGTCCCCGCCCTTCATGGCCCGGTCAAAAAGACCGGGGGCGTTGTCGATCCATGCTTCCATGGCGATGTGGAAATCGCCGCGCTCCATTCCGAGCACGCCCGGAATTTCTTCCGAGAAGGCATAGTGAACGTCACGGTCGAAACCCTTTTCGAGGATATATCCGGCGATCCTGTTGTGGACCTGGACGCTTTCCCAGCTCCAGTCCGTGAAGATCACCCTGTCGTTTGCTGCGGCCGGAAGGGCCGTTGCAAGAAGACCGACAAATAGAACAACTGCAAGAAGTTTTCGCATGATGCACTCCTTTCGCGATAACGGGCATCAAAATCCGCACCAAAAGCCGCATCAAAGATGGTGTGGCTTTGGTCAGGAGCCGTCGCCCTGCCTCATAATGTTTTCCCTGTTTTCATTGGAACTTTAAATGGATTCACCGTAGCCGGCCTGGGTGAAGCCGGCTTGCCACCCGAGCGGGTGGGACAAAAAATCGGGGGAAAAGTGGGAATAGGCTAAGCCTCGGGCGAAAAATTGAAGAAACACACGTGTAAATAACCCGTCCCGTGAAACCCTGGAGAGGATTTCCGGAAAGAGGTGCTTCCAGGTGCTCTCGTCACGGTTATTCACCTCCCGATGGCGGAAAGGCGGTCCCTCCCGTATTTGAACCAGTTTATTATGCCATAGCATCCGTTTTGGCCTCAGAAGGCCTGGCAATGAGGGTTCAGGAGCGGTTTTCTCCCTTTGCGGCCAGGATGATCCCGGTCAGTATAGCGGCGCCGCCGAGGATTTTCGCCGTTGTGAGGGTTTCACCAAAAAGCAGCCAGGCAAGGAATGTCGCGCCAAGGGGTTCGCCCAAAAGGGCCACGGCGACAAGACCGGCACTGACATGCCTGAGGGCCCAGTTGTAACTGCTGTGCCCCATGATCTGGGACACCAGCCCCATTCCCGCGAAAGCGGCCCACGTGCGTGTGGAAAAGCCCGACATCGGGATCCCGAATAGAAGACAGGCAATCAAAAGGAGGATAAAGGCCGTGCCGTAGCAGATGCACGTATAGGTGGGCAGGCTCATCCGCGGCCTGATGATCCGGCCGGTGAGGAAATACAAGGTGGCGAACCAGGCCCCGGCCAAAGCGAGAATGTCTCCAAGCAGGGCGCGACCGCCGATGGCGAAATCGCCGGTGGTGATGATCAGCATCCCCGCAAAACTGATCCCGATCCCCAGCCAGCTCATCCGGGCTACCCTGTCCCCGGTGACGAAGGGGGACAAAAGCGCTGTCCAGACGGGGATCGTCTCGACGATAACGACGCTGCTGGCGATGGTCGTGTAAAAAAGCGATGTAATCCAGGTGGCGAAGTGCAGGGCCAGGAAAAGCCCCGAAAAGAGCACGAACAGAAGATCGCGGCGACCAAGGCGGGCAATTTCGCCCCGGCACCGCACGATCACAAGGGGCAGCATCACCGCTGCCGCGATGCCGGCCCTGTAAGCCGAGATCGCCACCGGATGGGCGTCGGCATAACGCGCAAATATCGATCCCGTCGAAATTCCCACGATACCGAGAAAGAGGACGAACAGAATGGTAAGTCTTGAAGGTGTCGCACCGGTCATGGCAGGTCTCCCGAAATGGTATTGGAAACAGCATACAAAAGAGGGCGGCCGTGCCCCCTCGTGCGGATAATGTCCTTTACGATGTCATACGTCTCAGCGCGTCACGCTTTCGGCGACGGAGTCGACGAATTCGTAGAAGGATTCGGCTTTTTCATTGTATTCACGCAAGCCTTCCAGGCTTATGACCCAGAGATCCGTGGGCGCCGCCGGTGCGGCCAGGAGGTCGCCCAGGGGCCGGAGCTTGTGGAGCACCTTTTTCGCGTCTTCTTTGGTTTCCACCGCCCAGAACCACCAGGTGAAGGCCGTCTGTTCGTGGACATCGATGTCAAAGCAGCCGGGCAGGTAGACCTGCCGGTTGTCCAGCAGGAAAAGCGAGAAGCGGGCGAGGTCGGGAAGCACCGCTACGGGCATGAGGGAAGCCGGGTCGGACAGAAACCTCAAAAAAAGCCGGTCCTTGTTGAGGAAGCCGTGGAGGTCCGTCGGTACGGTGTGCCTCCAGTAATAGGCGTAGTCACACTGGTTGAGGCACAAAAGATCCGGTGTGAAGGTTCCGACGGGGATGTTTCTGTCCTTGATCCAGTCCTCCAGTGCCCCCAGGTCCGTTTCGGCGGGTTGCCTCTGCCTGGGGAAACGCTCGATGAGTTCTTCCACGAGGGGGTCTGAGGGAAAAAGCCACTGCACCCCACCCGGGGTGACGTTGTAAAGGCGGTCTTCCTGGAGGTTGGGGAAAAAACGAAGTTCGGGCGTGACGAAAATCTGCTTCGTGCCGTGAAAGCCCTTGAACCCCTTGTCGAACCTCAATGCCGTTTCAAGACGTTTCTTTTCCAGCTTCGTATCCCTGGGTGAATCTCCGGGTTCGGCATCAAGCCAGGATTCTTCAGCCCATCGCCTGAATCGTTCGCGCCCTGCTTCGGAAAGCACGTATCCGTCATCCTTTTTTTTCAGCAATCCTTCCTCTTCAAGGTGTAAAAGGGCCGATTGGCCCTCTCCGGCCAGATTGATGAGTTCCTCTGTCCAGAAAGGGTGTTTCCTGTCGAAAAGCAGAAGGACCTTTTCACGGGACATGGCCATTCCTCCCGGCCGGGGCGGCTGTCGCCCCTTCATGTTTGCCTTTTTTCAGGCGAGCAGGTCGCCGGCAAAAACCGTGACGGCCTGGCCGCCGACGATGACCCTGGAATCTTTCATTTCCGTTCTGACGAGGCCGCCGCGGGCCGAAACCTGGCGGGCCAGAAGATCACTTTTGTCGAGCTTGCGGGACCACCAGGGGCAGAGGGTGCAGTGGGCCGATCCGGTGACGGGGTCTTCGTCAACTCCGACCGCCGGAGCGAAGAACCGGGAAACGAAATCGCAGTCTTTCGTCGACGACCTCGCCGTTACGATGATTCCCCTGGTCTCGGTGCGGCGCAGTTTCCGGAAGTCGGGCCGCAAATCCGTGAGGACCTGTTCGTCATCGATTTCGACGAGATAATCAAAGCGTCCCCTGGCCGTTGCGACGGGCTCCTCTATGCCGAGGGCGTCAAGCAATCCCGGCGGAACGTCGGAAACCCGGGGGAAATCAGCAGGAAAGTCCATGAGGATCCAGGAACCGTCCAGTCGAGCTGTCAGAAGTCCGCTTCTGGTCTTGAACCGGGCGCTTTGGCTCGTCTCCAGCAATCCCGTTTCCCAGAGGATGTGGGCTGTCGCCAGTGTCGCGTGTCCGCACAGGTCCACTTCAGCAGCGGGCGTGAACCACCTGAGATTGTATCCTTCGTGAAGGGGGAGGCAGAAGGCTGTTTCGGACAGGTTCATTTCCTGCGCCACCTTCAGCATCCACCCGTCTTCACGGGTGGTTTCCATCAAACAAACGGCGGCCGGATTGCCACCGAAGGGACGGTCCGTGAATGCATCCACCTGGCAAAGTTTCATATCTGGAGACCTCCTACCCGGGATTCCACCATGTGTTTTGGCCTGCTTCACAGTATAGGTTCATAAAAGGGGACTGAAAAGCTTGGTCACCCCCTGGATCATTTCCACCGCCAGGGGGCGGTCCCGCCATTCTTCCAGGGACAGCCTGCGCGACTTTTCAATGTAACTTTCCTGCAGGGCCCTCAGTGACCAGAGAGCTTCCCCGTGATAAAGGATCATGTTGAGCTCGAAGTTGAGGGCGAAGGAACGGATGTCGAAATTGCTCGTGCCGATGAAGGCGATGTCATTGTCGACGGTCATGGTTTTGGAATGGAGGATTCCCGGCTGGTACAGGCAGAGTTCCACGCCCAGTTCCATAAGCTGTTCGTAATAGGATCTGGCGGCATTTCCGACCAAAAACTGGTCCACCTGTTCCGGGACGACGAGCTGGACCCTGGCCCCTCCAAGGACCGCGACTTCAAGAGCCTCGATCAGGCCTTCGTCTGGGATGAGATAGGGGGTGGTGATGATGACCCTGCGGCGGGCGGCATGCAGGGCTGAAACGATGAGGCGTTGATAGTTTTCGGTGGGGTAGGACGGGCCGCTGGGGACTGTCTGAACAAGATTTGAGCCAGGAGAAGCCACCTCGGGGAGGAAAAACGTGTCTTCCGTCATTTTCCCGGTTTCCACATACCAGTCTTCGAGAAAAACTCTCTGGACCTGGGTTGCGGCCGACCCCTCGATGGCAATGGTGACGTCGTGCCAGGAACGTCCCCGGGCCTTTCCTCCGTAAGTCGGATCGATGAGGTTGTGGGATCCCGTGTAGGCCCGCCTGCCGTCAATGATGCCCAGTTTCCTGTGATTGCGGAGATCGAAGCGGGCCGTTGCCTTGAGTCGTCTGAAAAGTGACGGGGGAAGGGCTCCGATGACGGAGATCCCCTCTTTCCGAAGCCGCGGGGCGGTTTCCTTCAGGAATTTCTTGGATCCCAGGGTATCCACAAGTACTTGACAGCTTACTCCTCTTGCCGCAGCCCTTTTCAGGGCTTCGAAAACGGGGCGGGTGACTGCATCCTCGTTGAGGATGTAGTATAAGAGATGGACCTGTTGTGAAGCGTTGTCGATGTCCGAGGTCAGGCGTTTCACGAGTTCGTCGGTGGAGGTGATGTACTCCACGTCGTTCCCGCCGGTGATGGGCATGTCGCCCAGGGTCATGGCGAGGTTGCAGAACCGCTCGAGCCTTTCGGGAAGTTTTGGGGGAGCGTTTTCGCGGATTTTTCTTATGACTGCCGTTTCCTGTTCGAGGCGTGAAAGCATCCGCTCGTGTCGGATGATTCTTTCTCTGGGGAGTTTGCTGCTCCCGATCAGTAGATAGAAAAAAAGCCCCGGGATGGGCCAGAGGAAAATGACCAGAAGCCATGCCGTTGCGGCCGCAGGTGGGTGCCACCTCGGAATGAGGGCGATCATGGAAAGACGGATGCCGATGGACGTGAGATTGTGAAGAAGTATCAGAAACAGGTTCCAGGACATGACCTTTTGGTCCTCCGCCATTTGCAACGCAGGGGCCATTCAGACCACATGGTGGGAAAAGCCCCTGAACTCCGCTTCAGTATAGCATTGTCAAAGGCGCTGGGGCTCAGTTCGAACGGATGTCGGAAAAGCCTTCCCCGAGCACTTCATGAATGGACTGGACGCTGATAAAGGCATCGGGGTCAATGTCCCTGATGTAATTCCTGAGTCGAATGAATTTTCTCCTGTTGACGATGGTGGAGACCACTTCCTTCGGTTCGCCCGTGTAGGCTCCCCTGGCTTCATAGATGGTGGCGCCGCTTTCGAGCTCATCGAGGATGAAGGCCGAGATGCGCTCGCTTTCACGGCTGATGATCATGACGTATTTGTGCACTTTCATGCCCAGGATGAACCAGTCGACGAGAATCCCGTTCATGATGACGCCGAGCAGGGCGTACATGCCTATCCTCGGGCCGAACACGGCGATCGCCCCGGCGACGATGATAAAATCCGACAAGAGCACGCCCTTCCCGAGATCGATGTGGAAGAACTTGTTGAGTATCTTTGCGGTGATATCCGTTCCGCCCGTGGAGGCGTTCTGGTTGAACACCACGGCCATGCCCATGGCGGAGCAGAGAACGCCGAAGACGAGCTGGACCAGTATGTCGTCGGTGAGTGGGCCCGACACGGGGGAAAAGGCTTCGAGGGACCAGGCGAGACCGGACACGAGAAAGCTTGTGTAGACCGTTCTGGCCCCGAATTCCCTGCCGATGAGAAAAAACCCCGCGACGAAAAGCACCATGTTCATCCCGAGCATCATGACCCCGACGGGAAGTTGAGGCCAGAAGGCTCCGAGCACGATGGCCAGGCCGCTGACACCGCCGGCGGCCAGGTCGTTGGGCACCAGAAAGTAAACGATACCTGCAGCGACAAGAAACGCCCCACCGTGAATCAACGCCCATTCCCGGAAAAAACGCCGGGAAGGGCGCCACTGGAAGAAGTTTTTGATCTTTTGTGTCAATGCCTTTTGTGTCGTCATGACTGTTCTCTCCCGAAAGGGGCCGTCGGCGGCCCCCTTTTCCTTGAAGTTATACTGCTTTACGTGAGAATCCCGGTCACCTGGGTGACGGCCTCTTTCAGGAGTGCGGGGTACGTCTCGATCGAGTAGGGCAGGTGGATCCGCTCGGTGTTCTTGTGGGCGTCCTTCCCGAAGGGGCCCAGGTTCAAAATCGGGATATCCAGCTTGAGCAGGTCCTCCTCGGGGAAGCGGTAGAGGGTGCCCCAGCCCGGAAGGTTTGTCCCCACGGTCCGGATTTCCTCGGCCCCTCCCTCGAATCCGCAATAGCTGAGGTCCGAAACCCCTTCGAAGAGGGTCCGGATTTTCAGTTCGACGCCGTGATCAACTGTTGCTTTCTCGCGTACCTTTTCGGCCACGCGCCTCATGGCCGATTCCCTTTCGTTCCTGTCCCGGTTCGTCCTGTGCGGATACCAGGGAGGCAGGAACCCGACGACCCCGAATGGCGGCTGAAGGCCGCAGGCGTCGGCGAGATGCTCGATGGCGGCGAAGGCGCGCTCCCTCTCGTCGGCGCCCGGGTGACAGGAGGCATCGGCCTGCTCGAGGACGGTCTGGATTTCATCTTTTAACATGGATTCAGCCTTTTGCACAAGTTCTCCGAAGGTATAGACCCTGGGCGTCCAGGAGGAACAGGCGGCCCCGGACCCGTTCTTTTCCATGTATCCCCGGGCGAATCGGTCATACTGGTCTATGGCACGTTTCTGGGCTTCCATGGCGAGTTCCTTCAGCTCCGCGAGGATTTCCCCCGGCATTTTCCGTGCCGTCAGGTAACTGTAGAACGCGACGGCCCGGGTCATGATAGTGGCCGAATATTCACGTCTCAGGTCGTGCTGGCGCATGCAGCCGTAGGGTGGGTAGGCTGTACCGTCCAGCGTGTCCGCGTAATCGGGGTTTCCGTCAAGCATGATATTGAGATGCGAGACGATGGGAGCCGCACAGAGGCCCTCGTAATATTCCCCGACATGGGTTTCCTTGCCGGCGAAATAGAAAAACGGGTTGATCTTGCCGATGCTCCCCAGATAGATCGACGGCCCCGCCTGACCCCCTCCCGCGAAGGTGGGCTCGGTGTTGATGCAGGAAAGAAACCGGAGCCCTTCCTTTTCCTGGAGCTCCGCCAGCACCGGTACGGCCGCGAGCATGCCGCCGGAATTGTTTTCCTCGTCGCAGACATACAGCACGGCCAGGTTCGCACCGGCATCGAAATCACCCCGGGAGGCTTCCGCGAGGAGGGAAAGGCCGGTGGCCACGCCGGTTTTCATGTCCGACACGCCGCGGCCGAAGAGCCATTCGCCCGAATCAAGGTCTTTTTTCGCTTCGGGGCTTATCTCGATGTCGGCGATCCTCCGCGTGTATTCTTCGGGGTCGAAAGCCGTATCCTTCAGGCTTCCACAGGCATCGGTACCTACCACGTCCATATGACCCATCAAAAGAACCGTGTCCGCCCTTTGCTTCGCTGACCTGACGATAGCGAAAACGATATGTCGGTCGTAGGTGTCGCCTTCCATTGGAATGAGCCTGACATCACCCGGGTTTTCCTGAAAATAGGGCAGCCTTCTGAGGGTGTCGTAGACGAAACGGGCGATCCGGTTCTCTCCCTCCCTGGAAGGCGAGACGCTGGGGATCTCTGCGAGATCCAGCATGAGCCGGTAGAGGTGCTCTTTCTGCGTGCTGATCATCTGTGCTCCTCCTTTTCTTCCGGGACTTTCATTCGTCCTGTCTCCGGTCCAATATGCCTCGGCGTCCTGACCAACCTCGATCCCGCATACGACAAAGGTGGGCGGATTCTTTCGAGGGAAAAGTGCAGCGATCCCGTTTCTTACTGGTCGGTCGGGAAAAAGCTTCGCCCCGAAGGGGTTGGGAGGGTGTAATTTCCCGAATTCAGAAGACGGTTGTTTCCCCGCTTTTCCCTCTCCGAAGGATCTTCAAAGGCGTGAAAAACAGGGCCTTTCCCGTTACATGCCGGAAAGACCCTGCATACCATTTTACAGTGGGAACAGATTCTCCGCTATGGAGCCTCATAAACTCCCTCTCTGAGATAATCATTCATTTGTTTGCGGTCCAGGTGGGCTATACCGAGGTCTTTCAACGTGACCCCTGTCTTCCAGAAATTCCGGTCTGTCATGACCGATGCCAGGTGGATCATGGATTCAATGACCGGAACGTGGACATCAAACTTTCTTGCCAGTTCCCAGAAGATATGGCAACCCACGGGGATATCCTCGGTTATGTAACGGTTTTGGATGCTGAAAGGCCCCGTCCCAAGGGCGAGCCTGTATTGCTCTTCAAAGGGGACACGGTAGTTTTCACCCATATGTTCCGCACCGAGGATGTTTGATCTCGAGAAGAACTCCTCTTTCCGAAAGTTCTGTATCCCGACGCCCATGGCTTCGGCTATGGCGCACTCCTCCCGGTACAGGGCGAGCTGGACCTTTGAAATCGATGGGCAGTAGGCGTGGCTGTAAATGGAAAAATCGTGCTTGTTTTCACCGAAAACGACGCCCCAGTTTTCCATTACACCTACTCCGAGGATGGTTCCCGGGCAGTGCAGAATGGGGTTGACGTTGCTGAAACAGACGTCGGCGACGGTATCGCCGTCTACGGGGTGGACGACCGAATCCAAAGACGGCACGTATTTTTTGGATGCCATGAAAGTTTTCTGGTCGCGCAGGGGTAGTGCCGCACCTCGCAGGGAAATAGCCCAGTAATTGATGTTCATGTCCGGGATTTGCTGCCCGCCTTCGTTGCGAATCCTTATTCCGTAAGGCTGGCTGCTCCACTCGCCGATGATCACGTCCTTTTCGCAGCCCGCCTCACGCATCATTTTTTTCAAAAGAAGGGACCCGAAGTTGGCCGTCATAAAGTGAATGACCATTCCGTCTTCAAGGCAGGGGATGAGTTTTTCCAGAAACGCCCTGTACCCGACGGCGGGAAAGCTCACGATGATGATACCAGCCCCCCGGACCGCTTCCTGAATATTGCAGGTTACCACGTCAATTTTCGCCAGACCTTCCCGCTTGAAGCCGTAAAGGCTTTGCTGGAGACCGCTGAGTCGAATTTCCCGAAGGTCTTTAATACATCCGAGCCCTTCGAAGAATTCGGGGAGTTCATAGAGCCGGACTTCCTTTCCCGCAAGGGCCGCGCAGGCGGCATGTCCCCGGGCGGTGGCCCCGCCGCCGAGAACCGCGACGGGTTTTTCCATCAGATATGATATTTCCTGTTTTCGCATTCGTAATCTCTCCTTGACTCAGAACCGGCCGCCGAGAACGAGACGGGGAAGCCACAGGGCCAGTTCCGGCATGTAGGTTACGGCCAGGAGTGTCGGCAGCCAGGCGAAAATGATGAAAATCATTGCCGGTTTCATCATCTGCGATACGGGCGTCTTCGCCATTCTGCCTCCGAAGTACAATGTGGGGGCCGTGGGCGGTGTGACGTTCCCGAGGCCAAGATTTGTGCCGATGATAGCCGCGAAATGAATGGGGCTCACCCCCAGCTGCGTGACCACGGGCAGGAGAATCGGTGTGCACAGAAGCATGGCACTGACATCGTCCATGATCATGCCGATAATGATCATGAAGATGTTGAGCATGAACAGGATGACGTACTTGTTTGCGGAGACGCTTGTCAACACGCCCATGATCAGGTCCGGGAGCCGCTCCTGGACGTAGATCCGGCTGAGCATCATGATGCAGTACATCATGAGCATGACCACGCCGGTTGTTGTGGCTGTTTCAACAACGACCTGGATGAAGTTGTTCCTGTTCAGGCCCCGGTAGATATAAAAGCCCACGGGAATTGAATACAAAACGGCTACTGCGGCGGCTTCCGTGGGCGTCATGATTCCGCCGTAGATGCCGCCGAGGACGATGAAGGGCATGAAAAGCGCAGGCGCCGCCTTCTTCCCCCTTTTCCCGAGGAGATTCATTTTTTCACCTGTCGTCATCGGGGGGATCACGTGAATATTCGGATCCTTCCGGAGCATGATCAGGTTCAGCGAACTCAGGAGTATCGTCAAAACAATGCCCGGACCGACAGTGGCGAGAAAACAGGCCAGGACGGATTGCTGGCCCACCCAGGCGTAGAGGATCATCTGGGAACTGGGGGGTATCAGAAGCCCAAGGGGTGCGGCGCAGGAAACGAGTGCCGCGCTGTGCCCCATAGGGTATCCATTTTCCCGCAACCGGGGGAACATGATTGATCCGATGCATGAAAGTGTCGCGGCACAACTGCCGGAGATGGACCCGAAGACGGCGCAGGAGACCACCGCAACGACGCCCAGTCCCCCCTTGATCCTGCCGATGACGACATCAACGAAATTCACGAGGGAAGTCCCGATGCCCCCCTTGTCCATCATTCCGCCGACCATGATGAAAAGTGGTATGGCAAGCAGGACGATGGAACTCATCTGACTGAAGCCGTAGGGAAGCAGAAACGAAGGGTCGTATCCCTGTGTGACGACCATGAAGGTTGTGGAAAGCATAAAGCAGAAAGGGACGGGCAAGCCCAGAAGAAGCGTTACGATGATGAGTAAAAGAGCAATTGTTATCGCCATGAATACCCCTCCCCGCGTCGAGGGGGCCTAGGTGAGACAAAATTACACGAAGAACTCATCGGTCTTTCCCTCCGGTGTTTCGCCGGGGCCTTTTCCGTTTCCCATTTCCAAAAACCGGAAAAGATCCTCAAAAAAATAAACCACCGAATACAGCGACATGAGGATGTATCCGGCCAGGATCGAGGACTGGGAGATGAATATGGGAATACGCAGTCCCGTGGTTTTCGGCATCCATTCGATACTGTAGCTCACCATATCAACAGCCCAGACGGAATAGAGGATGCACAGGGCGGCCATGGTAAAACGGATGATGACGCTCAGTAGAGCCTGGTGAGCAGGCTTGAGCATCTGCGGGATGATGTCGGCCTTGACGTGACTCTTTTCATAAACGCCATAAGAGCTTCCCATGAAATAGAGCCAGAAGGCTGCAATGACGACGATTTCCTCCAGGCCGAAAAGATCGGACTTGATGACGTAGCGGAGGAAGACCTCGACGCACATGATGAGGACGACGAAAATACTCGTCAGCGTCAGAAGCCATTCCTGGGTTTTGACGAGAAAGGCCCAGGCCGCCGAATTTTTGAAAGCGGCAAGCATGTTCAAAACTCTTCCCCCCTCAAGGGCGGGGCGGGTCAGGGCCCGCCCCGCATGGAAAGCCTTTGCTACATGGATTCCTGGATTTTTTCGATGGTATCCTTTCCGTAAATTTCTGCGAGCTTTGGCCATGTTGTTTCGCGGATATACTCCGCCAGAGCGTCACGCTCTTCGTCGCCGAGTGCGAGGATCTCGACGCCGGCTTCCTCGAGCTTGGCCTGGAATTCCAGGTCCTCCTCCTCGCTGTCGGCGAAGCTCTTGTCGGCCTGCTTGTTGACGGCTTCCATGAAAATTTTCTGCTCTTGTTCGGTGAATGAATCCCACAGTTTCTGGTTGACGATGTAGGCCGTCTGGTCGAAAAGACAGTTATAGGGGATGTAATATTTGATCACGTCACGGAAACTCAGGTAGTTGATCTGCGCCGAGCCGCCTATCCACCCGTCGCAGACGCCTGTCTGGATGGCGCTGTAGGTGTCTGCGTAAGGAATGTTGGTCGTCCGGTATCCAAGGTCGGAGGCTGTCTCCTTGTAGACTGCCAGAGGCGCGATACGGATCAGGGCATCCTTGTCTTCTCCTGGAGCGGCGGGATTGGCGGGCTTCTTGGCCGCGCCGACGCCGATGAACCCGTCCCCGTAAAGCCTGAGAAGTTTTACACCGAGCTTGTCAAGGGAGGTTTCAATAATGTTGTAAACGTAGGAACCGGGTGAAAGCTGTTTCTGCATGCCTTCGCCGGTCTGGGCCAGATAGGGCAGTGAACCGACCTCGAGCATCACGTCAAACTGGCTTGGCAGGAAAATCAACCCCATCTCGATGGTCCCGCGGCGGATTTCCTCGAAGACCTGCGTGTAATCACCGAGTTGATTTGCCGGGAAGATGTCCAGCACAATTCGGCCGTCGGTCTTCTTTTCGATCTCTTCCTTAATAGTGTATAGTGATTTTGTTCCTCGGTACTCCGGGGCCGAGATACCAGCGACCTTCAGTTTCACTGTGTCAGCGGCGGAACTGGAGGTCGCGGTTCCGGTAACGACTGCGACGCTGAAAACGAAAAGGGTTGCGAGGACCAAAAAAACGCTTTTCTGTCTCATGAATTCCCATCTCCTTTCGGATTCTTTTTCAAAGACCGGGTTGTGCTCCTGATTTTTCATGAACCCCTCCTTTCTCTTTCCCCGCCATGTATTCTTCATGTTTCCGGCAGGACAGGCTAACGCCTGAATTTTATTTTGTCCGAAACTTTTTCCGCTCCGTCTTTTAGAACCTGTATCCAAATTTCGATATTTCCGGGATTCGCTTCGCTTTTTGGTGCCGTCAAGGCCATGCTTGACCAAACCATCCCGTTTCTGTCGAAAACAGGTACGCCCACCGAAAAAACCCCGAGGCTGAAGACCTCGTTCTCGATGACGTAACCCTCTTTGCGGATTTTCTCATATTCATTCAGGAGTCGTTCTTTATCGGTTATGGTGTAAGGTGTCCTTTTTTCAAGAGGTGTCTTTTCAAGGATTTGGCGTATTTTGAAGGGATCCTGGAAGGCGGCGAGAACCATGGCAGATGCGCCTGCATTAATGGGGATGCTTTTGCCGATGAAGTCAACGGTGTCGTAAATTTTCCCGGGTTTTGCGCATTTATAGGCGGCAAAGGCACGCTCTCCCTCCCATATTGACACCGTCATGGACTGGTTGGTTCGCTCCGTAATGGCCTCAATCACTGGACGGGCGATATCGCCGATTCCCTTGTACTGGCTGTAGACGTTCCCAAGCCGCAGGACCACGGGCCCCAGGTGATAGGTCTTTGTTGCTGAATCCTTAATGATGAATCCATGTTTACGGAGAGACTCAAGCAGCTTGTAGGTTCCGCTTTTCCCAATCCCTGCGGTTTCGGCGAGTTCCCTGAGGCCCAGTTCATAAGGCGGGTCGCCGAGACGTTTCAGGAGTAATAAAGATTTTTCGGCGCTCTTCAGTAAGACCACCTCATTTATTTCCTTATAGGAAATAGAATTTCCTTTTACGAACTACACTTCAGTGTACTTCTTGGTCAGAGAGTTGTCAAAATATTATTTTGAAAAAGGATGTTTCGCCCCCGAAATCCCGCACAAGAATCCTTGACCGTAGTCGCCGGGGATCTCATACTTGGTCCCGTGTATCAAGACAATGCAAGAAATTCCTGGGAGGGAAGACCATGGACATCAACACCTTTGCCGTAGAGGAATGGATGAACACCCATGAGATGGAAGCGGTCCACAATATCGCGGAAACGTGCGTGGATTCTCTGACAGTGGAAGAATTGCTGGAACTTTCCGGCGAAAAGGAGAAGATTCTCGAAAGGATCCTCTCGACACGCCTGACCTACGGTTTCATCCCCGGGACACCCAGGCTCCGGGAATTACTGGCGGATTTGTATCAAGATGCGGTGCCGGACAACATCCTCGTCACCACCGGTGGTATCTCGGCGAACTTCTTGTCCCTGTATACCCTGGTTCGGCCGGCCGACAGGGTGGTCTGCGTGGCACCCACGTACCAGCAGCTTTACAGCGTTCCCGAATCCTTCGGTGCGGAGGTGAAGCTGTTGCCCCTTCGACCGGAGAACGGTTTCCTGCCCGATCCAAAGGAACTGGAACGCTTTGCCTCGGACGGCCTGGACCTGGTGGTTCTCAACAACCCGAACAATCCCACGGGTGCCCTGATGGACGAAAAGCACCTGAAGGAGATCGTCGGCATCGCGGAAAAGCACGACGCGTGGATCCTGTGCGACGAAGCCTACAGGGGACTTGAACACGACCCCCAAGACTGTGTCCCTTCGGTGGTTGACCTGTATGAAAAGGCCGTCGCCACGGGCAGCATGTCAAAGGTCTTCTCCCTGGCTGGACTCCGGCTGGGCTGGGTTTCGGGACCAAAGGAGTTTGTCACCGACTGTTTTCACCACCGTGACTACACCACCATCAGCTGCGGGCGCATCGACGAGATGCTGGCCGTCACGGCGCTGGAGAACCGGGGAAAACTGCTTGGAAGGAACCGGAGAATCGTCACCGAAAGCGTGGCCATTGTCGAGGAGTGGGTGAAGGGAGAAAAGCGGGTGGACTGGGTGAAGCCCCGGGCGGGCACAACGGCCTTTCTCTCCTACGATTACGACATTCCTTCAGAGGAATTCTGCATCGGTCTTTTCAGGATGAACGGGACCTTCCTGGTACCGGGGAAATGCTTTGACAGGGAGTACTGGCTCCGGATCGGGTACGCCTACGGCACACAGACACTCAAAAAAGGACTTGACGGTTTGTCGGCCTGGCTCAGAAAACTCGAGCTGGATGAAGTCGGTCCGCGCCCCTAGCAGCTTTTTTCGTCAGGACTTCGGCGCGAAAGAAATGATCAAAAATACGGCGGTGATGATGATTCCCGCCGCAAAAAGTGTCTGGGCCGTCACGGGGTCGCCGGCGACGAGCCACCCGAGAAAGACGGCCCCCACGGGGTTCACGTAGGCGTAGGTGGCGACCCGGGAGGGCCTGCAGTTTCTCATGAGGATCATGTAGCAGACGAATCCCACCAGGGACCCGAAGACCACCAGGTAGGCCCATGCCAGAACCGAAACAGCGCTCACCGCGGAAGGGTCGAAGCGGAAAGCTTCCCCGGTGAGAACCGAAGCGATGGTCAGAAGGGTTCCTCCGGCAATCATCTGGAGGGAGACCGCAAGGAGCGGTGACGACGGGGTGTGGGCGTGCCGCGAGAAGAGGGATCCCGTAGCCCAGGAAAGGGCTGCGAAAAGGACAATGGCGATTCCGACAGGGTGGAAGGCCTCCGACGCGCCTGTTTTCGTAAAGCCGATAAGGAGGGCGACGCCTGAAAAGCCCAGGATGACTCCCGCCACTTCGGCCAGGGTGGGCCGTGCCGCCCGGAAAAGGAGCCAGTTCAGGACCACGATCCAGAGCGGGACCGTCGCCACCAAAAGGGCGGCGAGGCTTGAGGGGATGTACTGTTCACCCCAGACGACATTGCCGTTTCCGAGCATGACGACCAGGCCGCCGATGATAGAGGCGTCCCTCCATTCGATGAGGGAGGGTTTCGGGGCGCCGCGTCTTGTGGCCGCGAAGGTATAGAGCAGACCGCCTGCGACAACAAATCTGAGACCCGAAGAAAGGTATGGTGGAATTGTCTGGACCATGTAAGCGATGGCCAGATAGGTCGTGCTCCATGTCGTGTAAAGCCCGAGAAACATCAACAGGATCAGGCCCCGGGAGAGGCCCGGGTTTTTATCGTTTTCCATGATGAGAAATCTTCCGCCTTTCCACCGGGTATTGCCCCGCTGCGTGCGGGTTTCTATTCGAAGAGATCCGGATCCTTCATGTGCCCTTCGTAAACGAAACCCGCAGGGCCGGTCAGTGTTACGGGAAGCGCCTTGAGGCCCCTGTCGTCAGGAAACCCGACGATGTTGACCCCGCCGGGATTGTTCACGGCAACCGGCGGTTTGACCAGCCCTTCCAGCCAGGCGGCGATCGCCGAGGCCGTCGAGCCCGTGCCGCAGGAAAGGGTGAAATCCCCTACGCCCCGCTCGAAGGTTTGTACCCCGAGCGCCACGGCTGTCTCGGTGATGAAATTCACGTTCGTCCCTTCAGGGAACCTTTCCCGGTCCGCCTGGAGAGCCTCAGCCAGTCCTCTGAGGTCCGGGCGATCCCCGCCCGTGATTCCTTCGGGGAAGACGACAGTGTGGGGGACGCCGACAACGAGATGGGTGTATGGGACATTCCCCCCTGGGTGAGGAAAATTTTCATTTCGCCGTATCGACGTCAGATCAACGGTCCCCATATCAAGCGTCACGGATTCTTTTGTGACTCGGGCCCTTACCGGTCCTGCCAGGGTCGAAAAGGTCATTTCCGGGGCGGCGATGGTTCTCTCCGAGGCGTATCTCGCGATGCACCGGGCCCCGTTGCCGCACATTTCCGCCTCGGTGCCGTCGCTGTTGAAAAGCCGCATGGTGAAATCGGCTTCTTCGCTTTCTTCCACGGCGATCAGGCCGTCGGCGCCGACAGACCGGCCCCGTGGGCACAGGAAAAGAGCCAGGCGGGAGAGGGCAGGCTTTGAAAAACGGCATTGTCTGTTGTCGATCACGATGAAGTCGTTGCCGTTTCCCTGCATTTTCGTGAATTCAAGGAGGGGCATCCGCAAGGGGTTCCTTTCTACAACCCGTCAGGGTACAGGGTGCCTTCAGCGATGAAGGCCGTCATGCCCTGGAGCCTGATCCCGAGAACCGAAGGTGACGTTTCCTCCAACAGGATCGTGTTGGTTCCTCCCGGGTTGTAGACGTCCACCGGTGAATCGCACCAGCCGTTCAGCCACGCCGCAACGGCTGCCGCAATGGATCCGGTCCCGCAGGAAAGGGTGAAGTCGTCCACGCCTCGCTCGTAGGTGTAGACTTCAAGGGCGCCGTGTCCCAGAATCTTGAGGAAATTGACGTTGGTCCCGCCGGGACAACGGGAGGTGTTTTTCTGAATCGCACGGGCGAAGGGCGCCAGGGTTTCCAGGGGCCGCCAGTCGGATTTTTCAAGAAAGACCACCGTGTGGGGCGCCGCTTCGCTTCCGTGGCCGAGTTCCATGTGGTTGACGGGAAAGGTCTCGCCCATGTGGCTGAAGGATTCATCCAGCATCACCCCTGAAGTGTCTATGGTTCCCATGTCCAGGGTGACCACCGGGCCTTCAACAATGGCGTTGAGGGCGCCCCCTGTGGTGTCAAAACGCATTGTTTCCGGGGCGATCCCCTTTTCGAAGGCATAGCGGGCGATGCAGCGGGCTCCGTTTCCGGACATGGCGCTTTCCGAACCGTCGCGGTTGTAAAAGCGCATGGCGAAATCTGAACCTGCTGCGCCGGCTTTTTCCACCGTCATCAAACCGTCGGCTCCAAGGGACAGGTGTCTCCGGCAGGCCTTGACGGCGATTTCCCGGATTCTCGCATCCTCGTACAGGTCTTTCCGGTTGTCCATGATGATGAAATCGTTCCCGTTTCCCTGCATCTTCGCGAACTTCATGAATGGGCCTCCGCATATTCTCCAAAGTAAATAACCGGCAAGACGATTGCCCGCCTGTCATTATAGGGCAAAATTTCGGGAGAGCTACAAGGGGGATCAGGAGTTTTCAAGAAAGACCGTGCCTTCCGATGTGATTTCCACGAGACTGTGGGAGAAGACGGCCCGCAGGATGTCGTCACCATCCGTCTCGATGGTGACCCGGGTGGTGTCGGGACCTCCCAGCACGGGTTCACCTCCTGTTTCAAGAATCACATCAATGCCCTTTCCGCCGGCGAGGCCCCGGCTCTTTCCTTCGCCTGAAAGCAGCAGGGCCAGGGCGAGAGCCACGCTCCCCGTTCCACAGGCCGGTTCGACGTGCCCCGTGGTGATGCTGTGGGGAAAGAGGGCACGCAAATGCCCGGAGTCCGAACTCCTGTCGTCGTAGAGGGAAAAGTGAAGGCTGCCGCTTCCTGTGACCCGGTGGAATGTTCGCTGGAGCCCGACCAGGGCATCCCGGGCCTTCGAATTCATTGTTTCGAAATCCGCGTCAGGGTGCTTCTTTCGGACTTTTTCCGCGTCAAGGACGAGATACATACCTGACTGAAAGGCCTGTATCCCGTCGAGGTCGACAGGCTTCGTTCCGATCTCCCGGAGCAGCCCTGCGAACCCGACAAGATCGCTGCCTGTCCGGAAGGTCCCTTCCGGAGTTTGTTGAATTTCGAGCCGGGTTTCTCCCGATTCCGTCTCCAGGATGACGGTACCGCCGGTTCCGGCCGTTCCCAGTCCGAAACGTTCAGCCCAGCCGGTTGTGGCGAAGGCCATTCCCGCCACCTGGGTGAATCCGCCGCAGGCGGGTATATAATCCCTGTTTGTGATATCGGCGATAAGTGCTTTCACATGGCCAGGTTTTGGGGACGGGAAGAGAATCCCAGCCTGGTGTCCCCAAAGTCTGAGGGGCCCCAGCGCCTCCAGGGCGGTGTCGAGAATTACCCGCCTGTCTTCGGGGATTTGTCGCCCGTCGAGCAGAAGAATCAGGTTTCCTCCCATGTGTCCCTTGAGATAATCCAGTTTCACCGGAATGACCTCCTCATGTACGCGAATGGGTTCATTCTAAACGTTTTTGGTCCAAAATCATGTTTCGGTTTGTTCCAGGGGGCTCATCTTCGTGGTGCTCTGGACAAACTGTGCAGAAAAGTGCAATATGGGACTTAAACCCCAAAGGGTAATAATATTCTGACGTATATATCAGGGAGGGTATATGAATGGCCAAGAAGGTTCTGATCATCGGGGGAGTTGCCTGCGGAGGGAAGACGGCAGCCCGTCTCATGAGGATCGACCCCGAAGCGGAAGTGACCATTCTCGAAAAAGGCGAGTACTTGAGCTACGCAGGCTGCGGGCTCCCGTATTATGTCGGGGGGGTCGTGAAAGAGTATAAAGACCTGATGAGCACCCCTGTCGGCGTGGTCAGGGACGCGACCTTTTTCCGGAAGGTCAAGCATGTGGATGTCCACACCGGGCACCTGGCGACGAAGATTGACAGAACGAACCGGAGCGTGACGGCGCTGGACGTTGCCTCGGGGGAGGAGAAATCCTTCCCCTATGACAAGCTCGTGATCGCCACGGGAGCATCGCCCATCCGGCCACCCATCACGGGAGCTGACCTCCCGAGGGTTTTCACCCTGTGGAACATGCCCGATGCCCTGGCGATGCGGTCGGCCATTGACAGCGGGAATGTGAAGCGGGCCGTCATTATCGGAGGGGGCCTCATCGGGATGGAAGTTGTGGAGGCGCTCCGCAACCAGGGGCTGGAGGTGTCGGTGGTCGACCTGATGGAAACGCCACTCCCCGCCATGATGGACAAGGAATTCGGGACATATCTTCTGAACGCTCTCCAGGCCAGGGGAGTCGATTTCTATGGCGGTGAAAAGGTCGAGGAAATCGTCGGCTGCAATGGCGAGCTTTCCGCCGTCAGGACGGACAAACGGGAAATCCAGGCTGACATGGTGCTGATGGCCGTGGGCGTCCGCCCCAACACGTCCATGGCGAAGGATGCGGGCCTCGCGGTCGGGGAAAGGGGCGGCATTGTCGTCGATTCCCATATGCGGACCAGTGACCCTGACATCTTCGCCGGCGGAGACTGCGTTGAGGTGGATCATGTCCTGACGGGAAAGAAAACCTGGCAGCCCATGGGATCCGTGGCGAACAGGCAGGGACGAGTGATTGCGGACAACATTGCAGGCATTTCCTCGACTTTCCACGGCGTTGCGGGCACGGCCATCATGAAGGCCTTCGAGTACACCATCGGGAAGACGGGACTCACAAAAGAACAGGCCCTGGAAGAGGGTTTTGACGCCGAAGCGGTGACCATCGTCGATGCCGATACGCCCCATTTCATGCCCGGCTCGGCCCCGATCACCATCAGGCTTGTGGCTGACAAAAAAACCCGCAAGGTCCTCGGCGCGCAGGTCTTCGGCCCCGGCAGGGCGGACAAGCGCCTGGACATCCTCGTGACGGCTGTGACGGGTGGTTTAACCATCGACATGCTCGGGAACACCGACGTTGCCTACGCTCCGCCCTATTCCACGGCGCTGGATCCCGTGACTCATGGGGCAAACTCCCTCAAGAACAAGATCGACGGGGCGATGAAATCCCTCAGTCCCTCGGAATTGCTCAAAAGGGTCGAAGAAGGATGGAAACCGCTTTTTCTGGACGTGCGGACGCCGGAGGAAATCAAAAACCAGGGACAGCTTCCCTTCGACTGCGTCAACATTCCCCTCGGCATGCTCTGGGAAAAGGCTCCGGATATCCCGAAAGACAGGGATATTGTCACCTACTGCAAGATTTCCGTCCGAGGCTGGGATGCCTATGCCATTCTGTCCCGACTCGGGTTCGACAAGGTAACCGTCCTGGAAGGCGGCATTGCCGGATGGCCCTTTGAACTGAAAAAATAGGGTACAAAAGAAGCCCGCCCGATAATTATCGGGC
>JBNGCT010000014.1:0-23535 GCA_049974965.1 Thermovirgaceae bacterium | reverse complement strand
CGCTGCGATACTCCTGTCCGGCGGCGTAGACAGTTCCGTCCTCGCTCTCCTTGCAGCGGAAGGCTCTGAAGGCTCCGTCACGGCACTGACCTTTAGAACTTCCCTGGTCAGTGAAGAGGAGATCCGTTCAGCAATGGCACTTGCCCGGCAATTGGGCCTTCCTCACAATCTTATTGAAATAGACCTCTCGGAATACCCCGAGGTAAAAGGCAACGGGAAAGAACGATGTTACTGGTGCAGGAAAATCCTCCACAGACACGCTTTTTCCTGGGCTTTGGAGGAGGGCATCACGCTGATCGCCGACGGTGTCCAGGCTGACGAGGTGTCAACTTCGCGACCCGGATTGCGCGCGGAGGAGGAGGACGGCGTTCTCCACCCCCTTGCGGAAGCCGGACTCACGAAAGAGGAGGTCCGTGACCTCGCCAAAAAGGCCGGACTGCCCAACGCAGAGAGGCCCGCAGCACCATGTCTTGCCACCCGTTTCCCGTCGGGAATCCCCCTTGACGGCCGTTGGATCGAACGGCTGAAAATCGCCGAGGCAGATCTGGCCGGGATGGGATTTACGAATTTTCGCATCCGTTTTTTCCCCCCGGGGCTTGCAATGCTCGAGATAGACCATCTTCAGATGGAAGAAGCATGGTCGAGGCGCGACGAAATTTCTACAGTCGTCCAGGATGCGGGATTTCCCGTCGTATCACTCGACCTCGAGGGGCTTGAGCGTGGGAAAATGGACCGGTTCCTGGAGGTGCAAAACTGATGATCCTGATTGACCCGCAGTGCGGCGTCTCGGGCCCTGCCCTGGCGGGCCTTTTCGAGACGATCGCCAAAGAACCGGGCGCACCCGACATGCGCCGCAACCTCGTTCTGCCGGAAGCAGGGGACATCCACCTTGTCTTCGAAACCAGCCGTGAGGGTTTGGGAACGCTTGTGACGATACGGTCAGAAAGGGATGCCGCCGTTTTGGAAACGCTTGACATGAGTGAAATCGAAAAAATTCTTCCGGAGCAAAAACATTTTTCGCCACAGGCGATACAAAAGACGTCGGCATTGCTCCTGGAACTGGCGGGCTACAGGAAATCTGCAGGGAGAAAACCTGAATTCCCCTCACAAACCGTTCTCGCCGTTCTGGTTCTTTTCAGCACGGCGGAAAGGCTGAAACACAGGATACTCTCCCTTCCCGTGGGGACGGGATCGGGAACACGGGATTTTGGAGGCGGCCCGGAACCGGTACCCTCCTCCGAGGTCCTTGCCGTCGCCGCAGATTATGGTGTCCCGATCCGCGGACTCTCTGTGGAAGGTGCAACATGCGACGAAGCCGGCTTCCTCTTTCTGGCCAAAACTGCGCAGTTTACAACGAGAATGCCCTCGGTCACACCGGCCGCTGTCGTGCGTGCTGCGGAACCGGGCAAAAGCACCATACGGGGCATGATTGTCAAGGAGGAGGAACAGGAAGAGTTGTGGCTGCTCGAAGCGGCCCTGGATGACGCTACAGGCGAAGAAATGGGACTGGCCGTTGAAATCCTCCAGGAAGTTTCTTTGGAGGCACATATCGTTCAGGCCCTGGGGAAAAAGGGACGCCCCCTGTTCTTGCTGCGCGTTCTGGCACGTGACGAACAGCTTGACCTGGTTCTGGAACGCTTTTTCAGGGATACGCCCACCATCGGCGTACGCTACTGGCCCATAGGGCGATGCAAAATGGATCGGCGCGTCGAAAAGGGAGAACTCGTCATCGAAGGCCGTCACCTGCCGATACGTGTCAAGCTTTCACGGCTTGAGGACATCGTCAAGGGGAAAGCCGAGTGGGAGGACGTTGGGCGTCTTCTGAAAGGAAGAACTCCACCCGAAAGTAACAAAAACGGGCAACTCTGATACGCCCCAAAAGACACATGATGCGTTTTAAAGAGGACTTTCTCCGCTCGCCCCGTTTTTTCGGGTGTTCCACCCTCCCATCACCCGACGGTTGTCGGGACATCCAGTTCAGGGCGTTTTACCCTTGCCTTCAGGCGTTTCGCACCTGCAGGGGCCGGGCGGTTTGAGACTACAGGGGAAACATGCTGCGACTTTTTGCCTGCTTTTGCTGGTTCCTGTCATTCAAACCTCATGGGATGGTCCTTTGCCCGCAAAATCTGTTCGACCAGGACCTCCACAACGGCGGGATCAAACTGGGTCCCTGCGTTTCTTTCCAGCTCTCCAAGTACTTCTTCAAGGCAAAAGCCTTTCCGGCTTTCGGCCCTTTGCATCATTGCGTCAAAGGCTTCGGCAACGGAAACAATCCGCGCTGACAAGGGGATATTTTCGCCTTTAAGCCCTTTCGGATACCCTGATCCATCCCACCTTTCATGATGCATCATGACGATATCCGCCAGGGGGCTGTACTGGTTGACGGTGCTCAGAATGCTGTAACCCGCTTCAGGGTGCTTCCTGATCTCCGCCCAATCATCTTCGTCAAGGGGTTTGTTCTTGTTCAGGATTTCATTGGAAATGACTACCTTCCCGACATCGTGCACCGTCCCTGCCATTTCGAGCTCCTTGATCTCCGCAGGATTCAGCCCCATGGCTTTCCCGATCTCTCCACAAAGACGGCTCACCCGGAGGGAGTGCCCCTCCTCTCCAGGGCTCTTCTCATACAGCGTCTTGAGAATCAGTCGCACGGCCTTATGGTGATAACTGCTTCTTTCGCTGATCTTGTTGCGGTACATGTTGTCCTCGGCCTGTTCGAAGATCTTGTCGGATTCCTGGTCGGGGGATGTTTTGGACGCCCAGCCGAAGGACACCGACAACGGGATGCCAGCGACAGTTTCTCTCCCCATTGCCCCTGCAATTCTTTCCATGAGGGTCCCGACTTCTTCCGGACCTGTCCCGGGAAGCAATATGACGAACTCATCCCCACCGATTCTCCCGATGATGTCGTCTGCGCGGCATTCTCTTTTCAACACCTCGGCCACCTTCCGCAGGAGGGTGTCTCCGGTCTTGTGCCCGAAAGCGTCGTTTACGAGTTTCAACGCGTTTACGTCGATCATGGCCAGTGAGAGGGGAAGGTTTCTCGAGACATCCAGACGGTTCTGTTCCTCCTCGAGGAACCGGCGGTTGTACAGGCCGGTGAGCTGGTCATGATAGCTCAGGTACTCGATTTCCCTCTGTCGCTCGCGTTTTTCTGAAGCATCCCTGAAAACGAGGACCACGCCCCTGATGTTCCCCTCTGCATCACTGATGGGAGCTGCACTGTCCTCAACAGGGACCTCCTTTCCCGACCTTGATACAAGCAGTGCATGGTCCTCCATGTCCACCTTGCCGCCTTTTTGGAGCACAACTTCCGCCGGGTTGGAAGCCTGCCTGCGGGTTTTTTCCGAGATGACGCGAAAGACTTCCTCGAGAGGCTTCCCTGCCGCCTCTTCCTGGGTCCATCCCGTCAGTTCCACGGCAACGGAGTTCATCAAGACCACATGACCTTGTTCATCCGTCGAGATAACCCCGTCCCCGACCGAAAAAAGGGTGGTCCGGAACTTTTCCTTCTCGAGAAAGAGGTTCCGCTCCATCACTTTTCGCTCGGTGATATTTTCCGTGTACCTGACGATCCCCCCGATGGACCCGTTGCTGCGGTACCAGGGGCGATACTGCCAGCGCACATACTCAACACGGCCGTCCTCCCGAACGAGGAGATCTTCGTCATTTCCCAGCGCCTCTCCCGAAAGGGCCCGCCTGTGAATTCCCTTCCATGCTTCCGCCGTCCCGGGAAAAACATCGTAATGGCTCCTGCCGATTACATCTTTGTCCTCAATCCCGTAATCTTTCACATATCTGTCGCTGACAAAAAGGTATTTCATCTCGGTGTCGTGCACGGCTATGGCGTTAGGGTCGTATCTGATGATGTACTCCATGAGGTCGCGCCATTCCTGAACTTCGGCCACGTTACGGGCAATCCTGGCCCTCATCTTGTTGAAACGGTCCACCACCATGGCCATTTCGTCCCGTCCCCGCCCTCGTCGTTCCAACTCAAAGGGCCGTTCGTTCCTGACTGGATCGTCCTCCTTCAAAAACAGCGCCAACCGGAAAAGATGTCGCCCGATGGCCATGTGGAAAGCCCCTGCGATAACTCCGGCCAGAAGGAGTGACAGCAAAGCCTGCAGGGCAAAAAAACCCAGTGCGGCCTTCATCGCATCGGAATTGATTGCTTTCCTGTCGATAAAAAGCGACATGGAACCGATCTTCCTTTGTTCGTTCTTGTAGGAGTAGAGAAGGTCCCTGGAAAGGATCTCGAGGCCGGCGGCATCCATCGGACCGGCGGTAATGGTCCTGCCTGTTTCCTCGTCCCTGATTTCTATGCCCTCCACATAGTTGAACTGCACGATGCCCTCGATCTGGTTTCCTATGGATTCATAGTCGGTGATCCAGAGGCTGTTGGCCATATTGGGTATATAGATCTTTTCAATCTGGCCGATACCGATCTCCAGATCATTCATCCCCCGCCGGTACAAATACCAGCCGGAAGCAGCGGAAAGGAGGGCGCCGACAGTCAGGAATCCCACAAGGGCATACAGGAAAAACTTCCAGGTGCTCGAAAATTTCCAGTCAAAAACGGGCGATTCGGGCATTCATTCTTCCCCCGTCAGATGGGATGTTGTCTCCTGCACTATGCGGTCATAGGTGCCGTCTCCCTTCATTCCCCTCAAGGCTTCAGCAAGGGGCTTTACGAGATCCGAATGGCTCTTGTGCAGGTAAAGGTACATGTTCCTGCTCTCCAGGGGCGGTTCCAGGTGACGCACCCCCTCCAACCCTCCCAGTTGGAGCTGTTCATAACCCGTCAGCTTGCTGTACAACGCCATATCGAGACGGTCCATGGCGAGCATTTTGAAAAGCTCCGTCTCCGTGGGAACGGCAACCACGTGCGGGAACACATCCGTGTTCTCTTCCAGGATTCTCCAACCCCTCACAAGGCCGATGTGCAGGTCCCTGATGCTTTCCCATCCGTTTATCCGATAATTTTTCTTTGAAAAGGCCACGAAATGCATGATCATGTTCGGTTCCGGTACGCGAACAAGGTTGGGGAATTGCTTTTCCATCCCTTCGATCCTGTTGATTTCGGCGTCCAGAAACCCGGCGTCCACATCTGCCAGGGACCGCTCCGTTGGAGTAAAGACGATCTCCGCCTCGATGCCGACCCTGCGGAATGCTTCCTTGACAATGAGGTCCAGCATCCCGGTCTGGCGGGGGTTGGACAGCAAACTCTTGTAGGAAGTGCTCACGGTGAAAGGCATTGTCTCGGTCTGGGCCGATGCGGGCATCGTTCCGGCAAAAAGCAGCAGAAACAACAAAAAAACAAAACAATTCATACTCATGAGTCTTGCTTTTCCCCCTGCCACAGGTTCAGCCTCGCTTTCTTCAAAAAGTCGGCTTCCATCTGATTCAGTATATCGAGCACCTCTGTTTTCCGGAATTATTTCAAAAACAACGCTGTTTTGAAACTCTGACTGATTCAAGGGTTCATCTTCTGGAAAATCACGTGAATTTATATAGATTAGATACCAGCGCTCTGATACCCTCATGCTATATTTATACCTGTTTGTCACTGGAAACAGAAATTATACTATATTCCGGGTTCTCTTTCAGGAAGGATTCCCTGTTTTCACAGGACAATCAGCTTATAGAAAAAAGACTTTCGGGGACATCACAAATTTTCCCCCTGGGCCTGGGAACTGCAGACGAGGCTCACCCGGACCCGCTGCGAGCGCTCACTGTCGTCGGAGGTCGGGTTCCCCCTGAAATTATCCGGGACGCCGAATCATCGCCGCGTCAGCCTTCCCGGCTGTAAACGGGGTCTCCACCGGCACTAAAAAGGGGATCTCCCGTCACCGGACCGAAGATCCCCCGCAAGTTTTGACCTGTTTCATGTTTCTCCTTCAAGCTACTGACGAATGGGAAGAGCCGCACGGCAGGCGGCGTTGACGATGGGATACATGATCGGCGAGGAGGTCAGCGCCGGGTGGGTTCCCATCTGGAACCGGGTGATGTCATCGGCGGTCATTTCGTGAAGGATGCAGGCGCTCACCACGTTGATCATTTCCCCCACGGGCCGCCCCCCCGAGACACAGCCGCCCAGAAGAACCCCTGTTTCCTTTGCGAAAACGAGCTTGACCTTCGTCACGCTTGAATCGGGCATTCCTCCCGGATGGGTGTCGGGGGCTTCGGCCGTCCCGATGACAATATTCATCCCCTGTTCACGTGCCTGGCGTTCCGTCAGTCCCGCAGCGGCGAAAGCCCTCCCGTTGAGCATGGTCGAGAAAACGCTGATGGTCCCGTGATTCCGCAGGTATGGCGAAAACAGGTTAGCTCCGGCGATTCTCGCCTCCGAGGTGGCAATCGACGCCAGCATGGTGCCCACGGGCCGTCCCGTGAAGAAGGAAATCTTTTCGGCACAGTCCCCGCAGGCGAAAACATCCCGGTGGGTGTGGCTTCTCATGTACTGGTCAACCTTTATGGCTTTGCGAAAACCAAGTTCGAGTCCGGCCTTTTCCGCAAGATCCGTGTTCGGCTTGGCCCCGATGCCGAGAATCACCATTTCTGCCGGGATCTTTTCCCCTCCGGCCAGCTTGACACCGGCCACCTTTTCGTCTCCTAGTATGGCTTCCACCCTGGAATTGCAGAGAAGCGTCACCCCCGCTTCTTTCAGCCTTTCCTGGGCCTCGGAGCAATATTCGTCGTCCAGGGCCATCTGCAGGCAATGGGGGAGGGCCTCGACCACGGTGACATTGATATCGCGTCCCTTGCGGCACTCGTCGGCGAATTCGACGCCGATGAAACCACCACCGATGATCACCAGGTCCCTGACTTCCGGCATCCGGTCAAGAACATCCTGCAGGTAGTCGAACTCCTTTTTGACGGGAAAGACGTTCCTCTTGTCCACTCCGGGGATCGGGGGGACGACAGGCTGTGACCCCGTGGCGAAAACCAGTTTGTCGAAAGCGACCTGCTCTCCATCCCCGAGCGTGACGGCCTTGTTCTCAAGGTCCACAGCCACGGCCTCGCCCTTCACGAGTTCGATCCCGTTTTTTTCCAGCAGCCCGTCAGGGATCACGTTGTTCTGTGGTCCGCCTACCGTCCCGTAGATATAGGGGATCCCGCAAGGGACAAGGACGGTGCCTTCCCTGCGGACAAGGACAATCCGCTTGTCGGGGTAATGCCTCCTGCAGCTCACCCCCGCGGTGATTCCCGAAAGCCCTCCGAGTATCAGCACATCCGTCTTGATCATCTGAAACCCTCCCTGCACCTGGGTATTTTGCTCCGCCGGGAAATCAGCAACCTTCCGATCCCAGAAAGATCCCTAGGGTTTGATAACCATTATTATAAGGCAACTCGAGGATTCCTCTGCAGAAAATGTAAACCTGTGAGAATCGCTGAATCACATCTTTCGGGCCGATAGAAAGAAGGCCCGCAATCTGGGGAAACCGGATCCTTCCCCAGTCAGGGATATATTCCTGAACAGGCAGGGCCCTGGAAATCCGTCCCCGGAAATCTTTCAGCCCTATCGATTGTTATTGAGAAAGATTCTATAGAGTGATAGCATACATAATACAGATTCCCCTCCGAGTCTTTCAGCCTACGGGATCAGTCCTATGGCAGAAGACCAAAAAGGGTGTCGCCGGAAACGGCGATGCCTCCCGTGTTTGGAAAGGAGGGCGGCGCCTTGGATCACGTGCCCCCACCTGTTTGACGGGAGGGGGCATTTTTTATGGAGGTGTTTGGAAACATGAGAAAAGTGGTTGCAGCCCTTATGCTTCTTGCGCTGTTCGTGTCTTTCGGAATCGCTTCAACGCCGGCTGCCGCGGAAACCGAGCCGCTTCTCGTCTATTGCGGTGCCGGTTTGATGAAGCCCATGGACGAACTGAAAGCAACCTTTGAAGAGCGAACCGGTACAAAGGTCAGAATGATCTACGCCGGTTCGGGAGAACTCTTCGGAATGATCTCCACGAGGCAGGAGGGGGATGTCTATATCCCCGGAGACATCAAGTACACCACTGATGCCCTTGAAAAGGAAATCGTCGTTGAAGATGGCATGGAAAACATCTGCTATCACGTACCGGTCATCCTCACCCCCGCCGGAAACCCCGGCAAAGTGGAATCCCTTGAAGACCTCGGCAAAGAAGGGTTGAAGATTGCCCTCGCCGATGAAAAAGCCGCTGCAATCGGCAAGGTTTCAATAGCGGTGCTCAAGAAAAACGGCCTTCTTGATGCCGTCAACAAAAACGTGGTCACGAAACCAAGCACGACAAACCAGCTTTTGATCTACACCGCCACCGGACAGGTGGACGCCACCATCGCATGGGAAGACCAGGCCCTCTGGGGGGAAGGTGAAGGCAAGATCGAAGTGATCCGGATCCCTTCAGCCCAGAACCTGATCAAGACCATCCCTGCATCGGTGGTCACCTTTTCGAAACGGCCTCAAGAGGCCACATCTTTCATCAGGTTTATCAGTTCCAAGGAAGGGAAAGCCGTCTGGGCAAAATGGGGCTTCCCCATCACCGAACCGGAATAGGGGAGCCATGAAGAACAATATTTTCAAGGCGGCCATCGGGGGAGTGACCGTCATATTTACCGGGCTCCTCATCTGGTCTATTCTTTCACTCGTATTTATGCCCGAAACCTCGGAATTCATCGAGAGCACCTTTTCAGAAGAGATGCTCTACAGCATCAGGCTTTCCCTTCTGACGAGCCTCGTTTCCGTGGCCTTCGTCATGCTGCTGGCGATCTGCATCGGCTACGTGCTGGCCCGCTTTTCTTTCCCGGGCCAGCACCTGCTCCGCACCATCGTAGACCTTCCCATGGCCTTCCCTGAACTGGTCCTCGGGCTGTGCCTGCTCCTTCTTTTCGGACACGGCCCTCTCGGCCAATGGCTGAAGTCAATAGGCATCAACGTGGTGTTCAGCCTGTATTCCATTGTCATCGCCCAGATTTTCACCGCCGCCCCTTATGCGATCCGCGTCGTCTACGGGACCTTCAGGGGCATCAGCCCAAGATACGAAATGGTCGCCAGAAGCCTGGGGTGCGGCTTGCTGGAGAGCTTCCTGAGGGTTTCCCTCCCCATGGCAAAAGGGGGTCTCTTCGCGGCGACGGTGATCGCTTTCGCCCGGTGCATGGGGTGTTTCGGAACGGTCCTGATCCTGGCCGGAGGAACCCGCATGTACACGGAGACCCTGCCCATTACGCTCTATCTCAACATCTCCTACGGCAACCTGGCCATGGCCATGTCGTCGGGGATCATCCTGATATTTATCTCCCTGGGAGCCATTATCATCTTCGAGATCCTCAACCAGGAGGTGGTCCTCTAGGATGGATCTTCTTTCCGTGCAAAACCTCTCGGTTGACCTAGGCAGCTTCAGCCTCAGGGACGTTTCCTTCGGTGTCCCGGAAGGAGCCTATTGCTGCCTTCTGGGCGCGTCGGGAGCGGGCAAAAGCGTCCTGCTCGAAACGATCATCGGCGCCTTTCGACCCAAACGGGGCAAAGTCTATCTCAGGGGTGTGGATGTCACAAAATGGCCCCCCGAACGTCGCAGGCTTGGGATCGTCTACCAGGATTACATGCTGTTCCCCCATCTGGATGTGTACGGCAACATCGCCTTCGGACTCAAGAACTCCGGGCTGGCCAAAGCCGAAATTGCGGACCGGGTGAACCAGATTGCATCGCAGCTGGACATCGCGGACCTTCTGGAACGGGACGTGGCGACGCTTTCAGGCGGCGAACAGCAGCGCACATCCCTGGCGCGGGCCCTTATCATGAGCCCGGAAATCCTCCTGCTCGACGAGGCCTTCAGCGCCCTCGACGTGAACACCAGGGAGCGCATGAGAACCATGATGGCCCGGATCCGAAAGGAGATGGACGTCACCGTTCTTCATGTCACTCACGACAAGGAAGACGTCTGGGCGCTTGCTTCTCACGTGGCGGTGATACATGACGGCCTGATGCTGCAACACGGGACTCCCGAGGAGATATTCAATCGTCCACGCCCGGGATACGTGGCAAGCATCGTGGGGGCCGTAAATCTCATCACGGGCCGGGTAAAGAGCCATACCAACGCCCAACCGGGGGCTGTTTCCGCTCACGGAACGACGCTTTATACGGCGGATCCCCTTGAGCATGGTACCGAAGCGGTTCTTTCAATAAGACCCGAGGATATCATCGTCGCCCGCGACAGCGGCCTGACTTCGGCCCGTAACGAAGTGCCCGTCACCATCACGGATGTGGAAAGACGCGGGCCTTTCGTGTGGATCACGGGAAAGATCAACGGCCTCGAACTCGTTGCCGTCGTCACGTCCAGCGGCCACGAATCACTGGGGGCAAGACCGGGGGACCGGTGCCTTTTCCTTTTCAAGGCAAGTTCGCTCTGCCTGGTCGCCGCATCTGACGCTTCACCCGAACCGGTGCCCAATGTTTTGTGAACGCCGGAAAGGAGGAACGGGCAATACCATGAGCGTTTCCTGCATAGGAATGATCCGCACGCCCCACAAAACCAGGGAAGGCACGCCGATCCAGCCCCCCGGGGCGAAAGGTGTCATCGGGAAAGTCGAGGTGGACCCTGTTTTCTCGGAAGGGCTGAGCGATCTCGAGGGCTTCTCCCACGTGATATTGCTCTATCACTTCCACCTCTCGGAGGGACACGAGCTCACGGTGCGTCCCTTCCTGGACAAGAAACCCCACGGCGTCTTCTCCACTCGGGCCCCGCGAAGACCGACTCCTATAGGGCTTTCCGTCGTGAGGCTGGTTTCGGTCGATGGCTGCACCCTCACCGTGGAGGGAGTCGACATGGTGGACGAAACGCCGCTTCTTGACATCAAGCCCTTCGTTCCCGCTTTCGACGTGCCTGAAGGTGACGTAAGGACAGGGTGGCTGGAGCAGAATTCCAGCAACGCACAAAAGATGAAAGCCGACAAGCGGTTCCTGTAAGAAACAGCCAGGAAACCACTTTCATATTCCGAGAAAAAAACGCCCCGGATGCAAAAAAGGGCGCCCTGTACGGGGCGCCCTTTCATGCTGGCGTTTGAGTTTTTAGTCCGTTCCGATCATCACATTGGAAGCCTTGATCACCGCGTAGACTTCCTTGCCGGGCTTCAGTCCAAGCTTTTCCGCCGATTCTTTCGTAATCATGGAAACGAGCTCTTCTCCGCCCGCAAGCTGTACCACGACTTCGGTATTCACTGTGCCTGTCTTGACGTCCTTGACCGTTCCCTTGAGCGTATTTCGTGCACTCAGTTTCATGTGTTTCACCTCGCATGTATACCTTGTATTGTATTTCTCTTGTGCTAGATATTTATTTTATCATATCGTTTTTGCTGAAAACTTGACATCTTTTCTGCTTTGGCAAATAGGATTACTAATCCTTCCTTTCCTCGTAAAACTCTGAATGAGCCAAGGGGACACGCTTCCGGGGTTTTGTCAAACATGTTCGTCGGTCACGTCAGCACCAGTCCCTGAAATATCAAACCTCCGGCATCCATGCCTGCAGGAACAAAGAACGACTCACGCCGCCTTTATTCTACCTGCATGGAGATCAAAGATTTGGATATCAGAGGAACTGGGACACCCTTGTGTTTTCCATGATACTGAACACCGGCGTTTTCACAACAACAGAGGACCCCGGGCTGGATCTCCCGGGGTCCTCTCTTCGTTGCTCTTGGTGCCGGAGGGGAGACTCGAACTCCCACAGGCCTCTGGCCCGGCGGATTTTGAGTCCGCTGCGTCTACCATTCCGCCACTCCGGCGCAGAAACTATTTTGTTGTGCCTGATGATGTTTGTCAACCTCGGCATGCTGGTGGAATCCCTGCGACTCGCAGGCCCCGGCCTCCAGGCCTTCGCGATTTCCCCTCGTTCATAAAGATTTCAAGGGTCTCATGAAACCGTCCCACGTCACGATTGGGTTTATGTTCTGGCGGACGGGATGCCGATAAACCGGTCGTTTCGGTAAACGAAAAGACCTGGCTAGATATTTTATGATAGAATATACAAAATACCATATTATTCCAGGTCGCTTTCCGCCTATGCCGAAAAACAAAGCAGAAGTCAAACTCATTCGAGTTTAAAACCGCCGCAATCCGCCACGGTCTGGTTTTCCGGAGTGTGTTCAGTGATGAAACAGATTGGTATGGACGCCGGGGTGAAGTAGAATGACCGAAGAGAAATGCAACAGGGAGGGATGGACGTGGCCCTTAAAGAAATGAATGGATATGATGGATGTTTTGTCTGCGACCGGAGCGGGAAGAATCCAAAAGCCCTGGGCGTTGCCATTTACTGGAATACCGAAGAACAACGATCGGAGATCCCCTTCACGCCAGAGCCTGAATGGTGTGGTTTCGAAGGGATTGTTCATGGAGGGATTCTCGCCGCCCTCGCCGACGACGCCATGTCCTGGGCGCTGAAGCAGGTCGTCGGAGGCTTCGGGTACACGGCGAACATGTCAGTACGCTATTTGCGACCTGTAAAGCTTGGTAGTTCATATACCGCCATCGGAAACGTGATGAAAGCCGAAGGCCGGAAGGTACATACCCGTTCGCGCATCCTGGACGAATCCGGGAAAGTCTGCGTGGATGTGAAAGCGCTTTTTGTGATCCCGCAAAATCCGTGACCGAAACCCTGGAACTGCCGGATGGAAACCGCCCGTCAAGGGACGATACAAGAGAAGGAGGAAGACTTCGATGAACAGGATTATCCTCAGGCATTACGCCGGAGGCGAAAGTACCTGCGATCCCGTGGTAAAAACGCGTGAAACCCTTAAGACCCTGCTTGAACAGATGGGTCCGAAGATGGAGAAAATCGGGTTTCAGGTGGTCATGAAAGAAGAAGACCTTTCCGACACCGGGCAGGACGAACGGAAGAACATGATCACCCTGGCCTGCCCCGAAATGGATTTTGGGGAAAAGCCTCTCGAGGAGATTATCGGGGCCGAGGCGGCGAAAGAGGAGTGTTCCTGCGGGGACGGAACCTGCAGGTCCCTGAAATTGGAGGGTCAATCCTACCAGGCCGTTCCCCCGGGACTCATCACAGATGGCATGCTTCGGGTCGCCTTTTCCGCCATGGGAGCCATGGCCGGAGGCGGCTGCGGAAGCTGCTGCGGCGATTGCAGCGGCTGCGGGATCTGACACAGAGGAAGACAAGCATCTTTGAGGCAGACAAACATCAGAAGGAGACGCGCCCTCCGGCGTCTCCTTCTTTTTCCCTCCATGGTGATGCTACAATGCTGCCGGCATCGAAAAACAGACAGGGAGATGACAGCCATGACTCCTCCGTGGATCACAACAAAGGGCGGCGACAAGGGGACCACGAGTCTCGGAAACGGGGAACGCGTTCCCAAGGACCATCCCAGGGTGGAATTGTACGGAACCCTGGACGAATGCCAGGCGGCAATCGGCGTCGCCCGTGCAACGAGCTGCGCCGCGGAAATTGCCGATGAACTTTTCCGCATCGAGGAACAACTCGGCAGCGTCATGGGGCATCTTGCACTTTACCCGGGCCTGGGGGAACCCTCGCCGGAGCCCCTCGAGGCGTTGATAGAACGTGTGAAGTCGGTAACAGGTGCAACAATGCGGTTCGTCCGTCCCGGCGACACCCTACCGGGGGCGGCTCTCCACATGGCGCGCACGATAGCGAGGCGGGCCGAACGGACGGCCGTCAAGCTTTATCGGGAAGGCGAAATCGCCGAAGGCACCTATGCTTATATCAACAGACTCTCTGACACCATTTACGCTCTCGCCCTTTGGACCGACCACATCACGTCCGATTGCCGGGGCGATGGAAACTGATCCCTTTTTTTGCTCTTTTGATGGATTTCTCGGTGTTTTGTGTATAATGAGCGAAGTATACGAAAAACATCGAGAAGTTTCCGGGAGGATAAAGAAAACATGCCACAGGATCCTCTATCGCCGACGCGAAATGTAGACCTTCGCCAGATCGTTTACGAAAAGATCAAGGAAGCCATTGTGGAGGGGCTGATCAAGCCTGGTGAGAGGCTTTCCGAAGTGGAGCTTGCCGACAAACTCGCCGTTTCACGGACACCCGTCAGGGAAGCCATCCGCCAGCTCGCCCAGACCGGACTTGTGACGCTGGAACCCCGGCGCGGCGCCTATGTGGCTCTTCCGACCATTGAGGATGCCTCTGACCTTTACGAACTCAGGGCCCACCTCGAGGTCCTCGTTGTCAGGCTCGCCGCCGAGACTCCCCCCATGTCCTCGCTGGAAAAATACAGGACCGTTTTCGCTTCCATGAACGAAAAGACGGGAACCCGGGAATATCTTCATGAAGACCGCAGGTTCCATACCATGCTCTATGAAGCCTCGGGAAACAAATACCTCGACATCATGCTGAAAAACATTTCGGACCTCATAAACCTCTGTCGCCATTATTCCGTCGAAGGCCTCTCCCTCTCGACCCTCGCCGATGACCACGTCAGTATCATCGATGCACTCATGGGAAAAAACGCCGAAAAGGCGGAACATATCATGAGGATTCACCTCGAAAGGTCAAGAGAGGGATTGCTTCGATACCTCAGGAATCATCCCGAGGAAACGGTTAAAGCCGGGAATGAGGTCCGCACCCCCTCCGAAAAACAGTAAAAGGCCCGAACAACCAGTCGGGCATGGAGGCAGCCACTCATGGAACCGTCCTTTTTCTTTTACAAGCTCCTGAAAAGCGCTCTGGTCCCGCCGGGGGCTTTTGCCACCATCTCGGCCATCCTTGCTCTTGCGGCCTTCCGGAAACCGCGAAAACCCTGCCTGGGGACGGGCCTTCTTGTTTTTACGGCATTGCTCTGGTTTCTTTCAGCCCCACTGGGTGAGAGGGTCCTGCTTTCGCCCCTTGAAAACGCTTTCAGTCCCTCACTACCCAAAAGCGGGAACCCCGTCGTCATGATTCTGGGGGGTGGAAGCCGCTACGGGGAAAATCAGAAAGATGTCGAACCCGGTCCATATACCCTTCAGCGACTGACGGAAGGTTTTTTCCTCGCCCATGCACACCGGTGGCCCATACTGGTGACGGGAACCCGTCCCACCGAAAGCGGGCACATCTCCGGTGCCAGGGCCATGGCGACGACTTTGAGAAAGATGGGGTTCACCGGCGCGATACTCCTGGAAGAAGAATCACGCACGACATGGGAGAACTTCGAAAAATCGGCTGATTTGATCGACATATACCGATTCGATGCCGTCGTGGTGGTGACCAATGCCTTTCACATGAAACGAAGCCTCTGGTGCGCCGAAAAAGCCCTTCGGGACGTCGAGGTTTATCCCTGGCCGGTTGGCAGGCTTTCAGACGAACGCCCGCCTGATGCTCTTGACCTTCTTCCCGATTCTCTCGACGGAAGCGTCCTCGGTCTCCGCGAATACCTGGGACTTGTCGCCTACCGGGTCATTCACGGCAATTAGGAGTCAAAACAGGGTCACTCATTCCCGCCTTCCTGCCGGAAACGTCTCCAGAAACGTGAAAGCCTTCGCCCCAGGCTTTTTTCCACTCCCAATGATCCCGGAAAATAAAACCGCCTGCTCTCCCTGAGATATTGCTGCGCAACCCAATGCTCCGGCGCATCATGGGGGTACTTGTACCCCGTCCCGTGCGGATCAAGGTGAGGGGGAATCTCCTGGAGGTCTCCCTTCTCAATGGCCGAAAGGGCCCTGTCGACCGCCAGGTAGGCACTGTTGCTCTTGGGGGCCGAGGCAAGGTAGATGACAGCTTCGGAAAGGATAATCCTGGCTTCCGGCAATCCGACCATGTCGGCGGCAAGGGCGGTCGATGCGGCAAGGTTCAGGGCTCCAGGGTCGGCCAGGCCGACATCTTCCGCGGCGAATATCAAAAGGCGTCTGGCGATGAATCTAACATCCTCTCCCCCTGCAATGAGTCGTGCAAGCCAGTAGATGGATGCATCCGGATCGGATCCGCGCATGCTTTTTATCAGCGCCGAAATGATTCTGTAGTGTTCGTCCCGATCCCTGTCGTACCGCTGGACTGCAGTACGTGTCTGGCTGCGCACCTGTTCTGCATCGAGCGAATCCCCGCCCGAAGCCGCAACCGACAGGACCGCCGCCTCCAGGCGGAAGAGCGCCTGTCTCGCGTCGCCTCCGGAAAATCCCGCTATCTCGGTCAGCGCCTCATCTGAGGCCCCAACACCGAGATCGGCAACACCCCGTTCCGGGTCGGCAAGGGCCTTTTCCAGCAACCGTATAATGGCATCAGTACCAAGGGGATGGAGTTCAAACACCATCATCCTGGACAATAGGGTCTTGTTGATTTCGAACCAGGGGTTTTCCGTGGTGGTTCCCGTGAGAATGAGGTCGCCCTTTTCGACGGAAGGCAGCAGCACGTTCTGCTGCTGGCGGTTGAAATGGTATATTTCGTCAACGAAGACCACGGCGGCGCGGCCGCTTTGCCTTTTGAGTCTCGAAGCCTCCTCCACAAGGCTTCGCAGGCTTGCCACGTTCGCCGTCACGGCATTGACCTCGAGAAATTCCCTCCCCGTTTCCGAAGCCATAAGGCGCGCAAGGGTCGTCTTGCCCACGCCGGGAGGGCCGTAAAGAATGCAGCTGGGGACCTTTCCGGAACGCAAGAGCCTCGACAGGTGCGAATCCGGCCCCGTCAAATGGGGCTGGCCGAGAAAATCTGAGAGCTTGCCCGGCCGCATCCGCTCGGCAAGGGGGGTTTCCCATTTCCCCTGTTCTTTGGGAACCCCCTCTTCCAGGTTCTCCCACAGGTTTCGTTCACGATTCATCGAATCACACCGGCCAGAAAGCCGTCGGTCTCTTCCGGCCGGCCCGGCAGCGCAAGACCTTCCTTGCCCGAACGGATTTCGATCTGGGGATACCTCTCTTTAAGAAACCGGCCCAATCCTTCCATGAGAAAGCGCCCTGTCCATTCCCTCGGCAAAAAAGGTGTCATGTCCCACTGCTCCAGTGAAATTCTCTCGTAAGGGGGGACGATGAGGCACCCGACGCCAAGTGCCGCCGCATGCAAGGCAACGTGAAGGGCTTCAGGTTCCTCACCCGAGATGCAAACTTCCAGTTTCCAGGCTTTTCGAAGCCATTGCTCCCCCTTCGACCGGACCAGGTCACGGTACTCCCAAGGGATCAGGGGACCAGGCATCCCAAGTGATGCGACAAGGTCCGCGAGGCGTTTGAAACCTGCATCAGCCCACCGGAACCACTCGTCCTCATACCGTTCCACGAGGACGGCACGCATTCCGGCCCTTCTCGCCCCGTAGAGGTCGTAAAGAAAATCGCCCACGACAACGCATTCGCCCGTCGGGACACCGAGGGCTTCCGCTGCGGCCCAGAGCGCCTCGGGGTCAGGTTTCAGAGGACCCTCGTCGCGGGAAAAGACATGTTCCGGCAACGGGATGTCACAGCGGCGTGCGGCTTCCCTGATGGAATCCATGCAATTCCTGGAAACCACGGCCCGGGGAATGCCCTTTTTGTCCAGCCATTCCATCAGTTCATGAGCTCCAGGAACGGGAACCGCCCGGGAAGCACCTTCCATTTCCAGGTCATACAGGTCCTTCTCTAGTTCGCCTTTTTGTTCCGGCGTCAAAAGGTGATCCGATTCTATGAGGGGAACCCTGCGTCCGCCAAAATATCTGTCACGAATGCCCTGGAAATCGAGACGCGTATCGGCAAGGACGCCGTCCCAGTCCAGAATGAATCCTTTGGAACAAACCGGGTGCCAGAAGGGAGGCCGAATGTCCGGCATGAAGCACCTCCATCGCTGTCAGGTAATCATGTAGAAAAAGAGGGTATGAAAGCCATTTGGCTTCATACCCTTTTTGAAAGGTTCCCCGCGGCTGCCGTGACACGAAGGCCTTGACCCGATCCTATCATGTGGAAGTCTACCGGATCTCAGCGTGGTCGGCGCGAAGCCTCCTCTGCCGATCCGGAAATCGACCTCCCCTGGTCGAGTGTTGGCTCAAGGCTCTTCACCATGTTCACGAACAGCGCAGGGCCCGAAATACCCCGTCCAACACGGTCTGATTATAGCATATCACCACGTCGCCTGTATCTCTTTCAGCGGTATAATGGCCCATATCCCATCAATGGAGGTTCCCCCATGTGGAGAGGACGCCTTCCGAGACACATCCTCGAGGTAGCCCAGCGGAGTTATGTCACCAGGACTGAAAGCGGAGTTCACAAGAATAGCGTCAAAGGGTTCATCGACTGCGGACTGGGGACAAATCCCCTCGGTTTCCCGCCGGCCCTGCGCGAAGTTCTTCAACAGGCCGCCGACTGCGATTTTTGCGACTATCCGGCTGCTGTCGCCGCGGATCTTCAAAAGGCCGTCGTCGAATACCTGGGAATCCCCGGTATCGACGAGCGTTCCATCGTGCCGGGGCATGGGTCCATCGACATCCTGGTCACCCTGATACGGCTGCTGCTTCCTCCGGGCTCCCTGCTCTCGGGTATTTCGCCGCAGTTCACCGATACGCCGGTCCAGGCCATGATGAACAGTGTCAGGTACCATCCGGTGGTGCTGAAGGCCCCCTCATTCACCGCGGGCCGGGACGAATGGATGAGGGCTGCACGGCTTCGGCCGGACCTACTCTATATCGACCGCCCACACAACCCGACGGGGCAATTTCTTCCCCTGGACGATCTGAAAGATATCGTCGCCGAATGTGCGGGTCGGGGTTGCTGGGTCATCGTGGACGAAGCCTACGGTGATTACCTTTCGATTGAAGAATCGGCTTTGACGATTGACTCCCCCAACTGCATCGTCACCAGGGGTTTCGCCAAGGCCTGGGGGCTCGCCGGACTTCGCGTGGGCTACGGAGTCATCAGGGACCCGGAACTTCTCGAAATTTTCTACCGGCTCCAGCCGCCCTTTTCAGTGAACACCATCGCGGAAACATGCGCGGTACAAGCGCTCAAAGACAGGGATTTTCTGGACCGGACGAGGCAATACGTCAGGGAAGGCAAAAAAGCCATCATCGGCGTGGTTTCCGAAAAAGAGGATCTGATGATGGCAGAAACCCATCCGGACACACCGATCATGCTTTTGACGCAAAGGAAGGGGAATCTGCAGGAAAGGCTTGCCTCCGCCGGCATTTCAAGCGAACCCGGCAAAGGCTATCTCGACCTGGATGAAACTTCCGTCAGGCTGCGGGTACCGCCCGAAAAGGGACTCCAGGAGGTCCTGCTGCGGCTGCGGTCCTTGTAACCTTTCGCTCACCCCGGGTTAAAGTCCTGTTCGGGAAGCGAAATCCCGGGGTTCAAAGCCGTTTTCCTCGAAAACGGCTGTTTCTGTTTCCACCTCGAGGGGTATGCCCGGGACTGGGGAAAGGCTTTTCAGACGTTCCGCGAGTCTCGCGGCCACCACTTGCGCCCCGTCGGCGGGTGTGTGGGGCATGAGAAGAAGGACGGAATTTCCAAGCCTGCCGGCGATGTCAACATTCCGGATACTCCCGAGAACCTGTCTGGCAACAACACGGAGCGTCTCATCGTTCATCCCGGCGCCACCCTTTTCCGTCAGCTGCGCCAGGTTCCTTACCCTGAGGATCAGGAAGGCGAGAGAATACCCGTACCTCCCGGCACGCTCAATCTCGGTTGAAACGATGTTTTTCAACATGGCCGAAGCGTTCAGTCCGGTGACGGGATCTTTTGGATACAGGCTGGCGATACCCTCGACGGCCCTGTTGCGTTCAAAGAGCGAGACCAAAACCGGCCAGAAGGTTGCGAGCACTTCTTTATTGATGCGTGCAAAACCGCCGCTTTGCCTCGTAAGGCCCAACAACACCGCTGGCGTGGAACCCGTGAGGAGAACGCCCGCAGAAAGCGAACCGACGCCGGCTTCCTCCATCAGGCTCTTCCAGATTCCGGCGCTCTCCCTCCAGGGAATCGTCCAGCGCTTGTTCTCCCCTACCTCAAGCCCCGCAAAATCATACGGAACCGGGCCGTCAGGCATCCGGCCGAGTTGCTGCGCAAAAGACAAGAACGACCTGAGCGTCCCGGCCCCCCCAAGGTCTTTCGCCTCGTCCAGTGAAAGCATCCAGCGTTGATGTGCCTCATCCCACAGGAACACTCCGATCCAGTCGATTCCCATGCGCAAGACCATTTCCCTGAGAATCTGCCTGATGAGGTCCCTGGATTCGTACAGGTCCATCATCTGGAGCACGCTGTCACGGACATCCATGAGGCGCCGGTTCATCGTCCGTTCGGAAAGGTCCTCCATCACGGCCAAAAAGCGCCCTTTTTCGTCCCGGCGGCAAAGACAGTAAACATCCAGGGCGCCCGGAACGGGCTCCCAGGTGCCGTTTATCCAGACCCCGGTTTCGCGAAGCATTTCCCGAAGGGGCTCAAAATCCACCGGCTGTTCTTTTCCCTCGAAGAGATCCTCAACGGTCACGGGGAACTCCCCCCGGACAATCCCGAAAAGACGGCAAAATGCCCCGTTGACCTCTTCCACGAAGATGCCGCCTTCATGAACGCGGCCCGCAAACATGGGAAGTTCCAGGCGGGCAGGCAATGTTTCCAGCCACCCCTGCAAACCCTGACTGTCAAGCCACCGGCTGATGTCCGGCATGGTGGACTTCACCTCTTTTTCGATCTCTTGGGCACTGCAGGTGTGATAGACTGGATTCAAGCGCAAAAAACCCTGCACCTGCAACGCGCTTTTTGTTTCAGTATAAGGAGTGAACCCCATGGGGACAAGCAAGGGATTTTACAAAAAACTGGCATGTGTCGCAATCTCCACCGTCATCCTGTCCACATGCACCGTGGCGGCCTTCGCATCCACACCTCAGGAACGCATAGACAAATCCGTTTCGGTTCTTCGTGAAATGGCCGACGAAAAAGATTCCTGGCGAATGGGGAAACTGCTTTCGGAAGCCCGTGGCGTCGGGATCTTCCCTTCCGTGGTCAAGGCGGGGTTGATTATCGGCGGGCAGCACGGAGAAGGTTTTTTGCTGCTTCGCGATGCGTCGACAGGGCGGTGGTCGGGTCCCGGTTTCGCCTCCATTTCGGGAGCTTCCTGGGGACTTCAGATAGGCGTTCAGTCCATCGGTCTCGTTCTGGTGATCACCAACGATGAAGGGTTGAAGGGATTCATGGCCGACCAGGTGAAACTCAGTGGTGATCTTTCCGTCGCCGCGGGACCCGTCGGACGCCACACCGAAGCCGGAACGGACACGCGATTCAAGGCTTCCATCTACAGCTACACCATAGCCAAAGGCCTTTTTGCCGGGATGAGCCTTGAGGGCGCCGTGGTCCGGGTTGACCGAAACGCCAACAGCGCTTACTGGGGCGCTTCCGTGACGGCCCCGGAGGCCTTGAAGCGAAACGCATCGGACCGCCGCATTCTTCCCGTTCTCCGCGAACTCGAACGTATCATGGCAAAAACGGAATAAGGGCACCTTGCGAAAATGACGTTCCTTCACACCCGATACGCTGCGCAGGGCCATTTCGGCGACAAAACGGTGCGGGTCTTTTTTTCAGGGCCTCGGACCGCAGCGGGTCGACCGCCTGTTTTCGTCCTTCTGCACGGCGTTCACGGCTGTGCCGACATGTCGCCCCAGAACAAATACGGCCGCCTCGCCCGTATGCTCAATTTTCGGGGCGCCATATCCGCTGTGGTGGAAACCAGCCGACTCCGGCGGGACAGGGAAACTTTCGGAGATGACCGCGAAAGCTGGGCCCGGGCGGCTTTCAGGGGAAAAACTTTCGCCGCGGACCACGCCGATGTCCTGGAAGGTTTGTCTCTCGTGCACTCCCTCTTGCCGGAAAAGGATCTCTGGATATGGGGATTCTCCCTGGGGGGCATCCACGCCGTCACGGCCGCAGGAGGTTCTTCGAAAGCCATCCTTCGCGAGGGGAACCAAAAGGCCCCCCTGCCTGAATTCCATTTCAGCGGCATCGTCACAAGCGGAAGCGGCGACCGGGTCCGTCCAGGTGCAAAACGATCCCTGGAGCTTCCCATCCTGGACTCAATGCCTCCGGAAAGCATCCTTCACGAGGCGGCACGAAACCTTTCGGCCGGGTATTTCGTATCCTTTTACGGCAGCCTCGACGAAACCTTTTCGGAAGAATCCTGCAAAGAAATTTTCCGGGAGGTCCCTCTGCCCGAAGCACGAAAGGCCTTTCACGTCCTCAAGGGGGTAGACCACCCCTTCAGGCACCTTTACGGCCACCCGTCACTGAAGCCGCTGGAGATGATGACTGAAAAACTGGCCACCCTGCTCCATCCAGGGCCACCCCGCTTCCAGTCCGAAATATTTTAGGGCCATGGGGCCGGCGACAACGGCCACGAGTCCACCGAGAGCCAGAAACGGGACCAGCGGCAGGGCCTGCTTTCTCGTCACCCGTTTTGCCAGCAAAAGAACCAGCGCCGTCAGCCCGCCGATCATGAAGCCCGAATAAAGCCCCACGGCCATGAGCTTCCACCCCAGGGCGGCTCCCATGCCACCCGTGAGGCCGGCATCCCCCCATCCCATGCCTCCCCTGCTTGCCAGGATGATGACAGCCACAATCCCGAAGCCGAGCAAAGCACCGGACAACCCGTCAAGAAGTGCATCCCTGCCGCCGGCAAGGCGCATCAGAAAGACCATGACGCCCGGCGACCAGGCGAAAACGTCGTAGACATAGCCTGAATAGATGTCGGTCAAGGAGTTCAGCAACAGGCCGTAACACAGGACTAGTCCGGCCAGAGCCGCCCAGGAGAACCCCCATCGCCACGCCACGACAACGCCGATGACCGCACCTGCAAGCTCCACAAGGAAATATCGCGGCGAGAACGGCTTTCCGCAGGACCTGCAACGGCCGCGGAGCACCAGAAAGGAAACAACAGGTATCAGGTCGGGCCAGGAAAGCGGTTTGCCGCATTCATCACAGCGTGACCGTTCGTTACCCCACCAGGGACGCCCGCGAACCGTCCGCCAGGCAACCACGTTGAGAAAGGAACCCATACAGGCCCCGAGGGAACCGCTCAAAAGAACCCAGACAAATCCCACGGAGACACCTCCGTTTTTTTCGACCTCGAAACGGCCTCATTGTAACCCAAGAACGAGGGGCTTTCGCCTTTTCCCGCGAGGCTTTATCATGTTACAATATCATTACAATTATCCGGCGTGTCTGTCCAGGAGGTGACGGGCAATGCCCAGAAAGATTCTTGTCGCCGTCGATCTCAGCCGCATGGGGGAACAGGTGGTTGATTACGGCCTCAACCTTGGAGCACGCCTGGATGTGAGCGTCAGTTTCGTGCACGTGCTCCCCCATCCGTACCTTTTCAAGGGGTACGAACCCTGGATCCCCAGGGAAGGCATCGATCAGGAAGTCTCGGAGGTCGCCAGGAAAAGGCTTCTCTATTACCTGAAAAAAGCCGGGGAAAAAAACCCCGCCCTCGAGCACGTCGAGAGGGATGTGCACATTCTTGAGGGCAACCCGGGCGACATCATCATCCGCTTCGCCCGAGAGCATGACTACAACCTGATCGTCACGGGATACCGCGGCCACAGCGCCATAGAAAGACTCGTCGTGGGAAGCACCGCCTCAACGGTCGCGCGTTATGCCCATTGTTCGGTCCTGAT
>JBNGCT010000013.1:0-24260 GCA_049974965.1 Thermovirgaceae bacterium | reverse complement strand
GTCAATATACCTGCATGCACAGCACACAATACACAAGGAGGGATACGAAGGTGCCACGCTTCGTTATCGCCCGGCTTTCAGCGGTTTTCTCTTGCGGAATTCGAAATGGGCATAAACGGTCAGAATCTGGCATGGACGACAAAATTGGCGAGAAAAAATGCGTCAAGTTCGCGACATGTGTATTAATACTAGTGAGCGGAATACCTTTTGTCAAATATTTGCATACAATATCACCTTTTTCGCACCGTTTAAAAATTCTGACTACTTTGCTAACCCTTGCACAAAAGGTTTGCTTGGTATATAAGGTCTACTGGGTGACCCACAGGGAGGGACTTCAATGACCGGCAGGAGATTCAAGCACACGAGGATCTATGAACAAGTCGTGGAGGAGGTCAAGAAGCTCATCTCGTCAGGGGAGCTCGGCCAGGGAGACCCGCTTCCCCCGGAACGGCAGCTGATGGATGAAATGGGCGTCAGCAGGAGTTCCCTCAGGGAGGCATTCAGGGTCCTGGAACTCATGGGGCTGATCGAAAGCATTCCAGGGAAGGGGCGATTTGTCAGGAAACCCCGCGCCGAATCGGGTGACGGAAGAAACATGCCCCTGGAGGACGAGGCCATTCTCGAACTCATGGAAGCCCGGAGGGTTCTCGACCCCGCTATCGCCGGCGCCGCGGCCATGCATGCCCTCCCCTCGGACCTTACGAGACTCAGGAGGAACCTCTCTCACACGGAACAGCACCTTGACACCCTCCAGGTACGGGCCCAGTCGGACTTTGACTTTCACCTCCTTCTCGCCGAAGCGACTCACAATTTCATATTCATAAATATCGTCAAAATGATGTTTAACCTGATCATGGCCACCCACGAAAGAATCTACACGCTGCTCACCGACAAGGAGGCTTTCTTCACCGAACACCGTCTGATCTACGACGCCATTATCGATCACGACGTGGCGAAGGCCTCTGATCTGGCGGCCGGACACATTGAAAGAATCTACAAGACGCTCCAGGAATCTCTGGCCCTCGAGGCCGGGAAGACCCAATAGAGAAAAGCTGGAATCAAAAACATTGTGGGGGGATGTTTCAAATGAAGGAACGGATAATGAAGCTGTTTCCGGAGATCGACTGGATCCAGGACCCGAAGCTGAAAGACAAAGTCGTTGCCACTCTCGAGGACGGCCTGAAAATGGGCGGATGGGAACCCGAGGATATGGAGAAGCTGCCCTTTACACTTCTCATCCCTGATTGTCCCGCGTCTTTACTGACTCATTTCCGGGGTGTCGTCAGAATCGCGAAGCAGGCCATGGATGAATTCAACAGCCTGTACGACTACAAGCTCGACAACGACACGCTGATCGCCGGCGCGGTGCTCCACGACGTCGGGAAGCTCGTGGAATATACCCGCGATGAAAACGGCAAGGCCGTAAAATCCGCGCTCGGCAAGGATCTCCGCCATCCTTTCTCCGGAGTGGGGATCGCCATGAAAAACGACATTCCCACGCCGATCTGCCACTGCATCGCCGTCCATGCGGGCGAAGGCGACGGGCGGCACCGCTCTCCCGAAGCAGTGGTCATCAACAAGGCGGATTTCCTCAACTTCGAAACCCTGAAGTCCTTTTTGGGGCTCCTTTAACGAGTTCCTGATGAAAGCACGGAGGTGACCAGCATGGGCAAGACAATGATCGAAAAGATCATCCAGCGCGCATCGGGGCAGGAAGTCAAGCCGGGGGACCGGGTCTGGTGCGATATCGACCTCTCCACGGCAAGGGATTTCGCCGGCCCCAACTGTGTTCTGCAGTTCGACAAGGAAACGGACAACAAGGGCAAGGTATGGAATCCCGACAAGATCGCCTTCACCTTCGACCTTGAAGCTCCGTCCCGAACGGAACAGGTGGCGAACAACCAGAAGATTATCCGCGAGTTCGCCAAGCGCCAGGGCATCGATAAGATCTTTGACGTCAACTGGGGCATCGGACAGCACGTCCTGCTCGAACACGGCCTCGTGAAACCCGGCTGGGTAATCCTGGGCACGGACAGCCACATGAACCTTCTGGGTTCCGTAGGGGCCTTCGCCACCGGCGTGGGAAACACGGACATCGTCGCGTCCTGGATTCTCGGCAAACTCTGGTACCGTGTCCCTGAAACGGTGAAGATCACGACCCGGGGAGGATTCAAAAAAGGCGTCTGCATGCGTGACCTGCTGACGAAAATCGTCGGCACCCTCGGCGCAGGCGGCCTCATCTACAAGGCTGTGGAGTTCTACGGGAAACCCATCGAGGAATCCAATCTCGCCGAACGGATCACCCTTTGCTCCATGGTGACGGAAATGAGCGGGAAAATAGGCCTGATCCAGCCGAACGGCGAGGTTCTTGACTGGCTTGCCGGCCGTGCCGGCGAAGAGGTCCGCAACATGGCCGATGCGATCCGCGCCGACTCGGATGCTGTTTACTCCGAGGAATACGAATTTGACGTTGACCAGCTCGAACCCATGGTTTCCGCCCCCGACGCCCCCGACAACGTCAAGACCGTCAGGGAAGTCGCCGGCGAACATCTCGACCAGGTTCATATAGGATCCTGTTCCAACGGCAGGTTTGAAGACATCGCGGCGGCCTTCGAAGTGCTCAAGGCCGCGGATTTCAAAATCGCCCCGGGCATGAGGGCGATCGTAACGCCAAGCACGAGGGAAGTCATGAAACAATGCGCCCAAGCCGGATTCATCGACAAGTTCCTCGATGCGGGAGTGGTCTTCACCAATCCCACCTGCGCCCTGTGCACGGCGAAACATTACGGGACCCTGCCCAGCGGTGACGTTGGCATGTCGACGACAAACAGGAACTTTCTCGGCAAGGTCGGAAAGGGCAGCCACACCTATCTAGCCAGCCCGATGACCGCAATGGCATCGGCCGTCCGCGGCGTGATCACCGATCCCCGCGAGATTCTCGGGTAAGGAGGAATCACAGATGGCAGAGAATATCCTGAGTGGCAGGGCCTGGGTCTTCGGTGACGACGTAGACACTGACCTGATCTACCACAACAAGTACCTCGGTGTCACCGATACGAAGGAAATGGCCCAGTACTCGTTCGAATACTATCCGGGCAAGGAGAATTTCGCCAAGGAAGCCAAACCCGGCGACATCGTCGTCGCCGGCGAGAATTTCGGCTGCGGTTCCTCGAGGGAGCACGCCGTCTATTGCCTCAAGGAACTCGGAATTCCCGTAATCCTCGCGGAATCCTATGCGCGCATCTATTACCGGAACGCCGTCAACAACGGCTATCCCGTTCTGGTGGTCCCTGATATCACGGACAAGGTCAACGACGGCGACGAACTCGAAGTGAACATGAATACCGGCGAAATCAAGAACCTCACCACCGGGGAAACCATGCACGGCGACGCCGTGACGGACCTGGAAAAAGACATCATGGCCCACGGCGGGCTGATCCAGTATCTCAAGGCGCAGGCCGAAAAGCAGAACTAGGAGGTGAGACCAGATGGGTAAAACCTTTGCGGAAAAAGTTCTTGGAAAAGCCGCGGGAGAGGATGTCAAGACCGGACAGGTCGTCACCGTGGAGCCCCATTTCTGCATGAGCCACGACAACGCGGCACCGATTTCAAAGATCTTCAAGAAAATCGGCGTGAAGAAGGTATGGAATCCGGATCACCTGGTCTTCATCCTGGACCACGCCGTTCCGGCTCCAACGGACAAACACGCCGAAAACCACAAGATCATCAGGGAATTCGTGAAGGAACAGGGAATAAAGCATTTCTTCGACGTCAACAGCAAAGGCGGCGTCTGCCACCAGATCATGTGCCAGGAGGGCTTTGCCCTGCCCGGACTCGTCATGGTGGGAAGCGACAGCCATACCTGCACCTACGGAGCCTACGGCGCCTTCTCCACGGGTATCGGCAGAAGCGAAATGGCCGCCACCTGGGCTACGGGGCAGATCTGGTTCCGGGTCCCGGAGTCGATGAAAGTCACCGTCACGGGATCCTTCAAAAAAGGAGTTGCCGCCAAGGATCTGATTCTCAGGATCATCGGCGACATCAAGGCCGATGGCGCCGATTACATGTCCGTGGAATTCCATGGGCAGGGCATCGCCGACATGTCTCTGGCCGAGCGCATGACCCTCTGCAATATGGGGATTGAAATGGGTGCGAAAAACGCCGTATGCCCCCCTGACCAGAAGGTTCTCGACGCCGTGGCGAAAAACGCCAAGATCGATAAATGGGACGCCATCTGGGCGGACGACGACGCCGAGTATGTCAAGGAGCTTGAATACGACCTCGGCGAGCTTGAACCCTGTGTCGCCAAGCCTCACACGGTGGACAACTATGCCCCCGTTTCGGAGGTCGCCGGCACCGAAATCCACCAGGCGTTCCTCGGAAGCTGCACCAACGCAAGGATCGAGGACCTGCGGGCGGCGGCGGAGATCCTGAAAGGCAAGGAAGTGGCCGTCAGGACCATCGTCATCCCCGCTTCCTGGGAAGTCTACAGGCAGGCCATGAAGGAAGGCCTGATGGACGTATTCCTCGACGCCGGATGCATCCTCAACAATCCGGGATGCGGCCCCTGCATGGGGAACCACGAAGGTATCCTGGCACCGGGTGAAAGCTGCATTTCGACGGCCAACAGGAACTTCAAGGGCCGCATGGGCAACAAGGAGAGCTTCATCTACCTCGCAAGCCCGCTGACGGTGGCCGCTTCCGCCCTCAAAGGCGCCATCACCGATCCGAGGGAGGTGCTGTAGCCATGAAAGTGACAGGAAAGGTCTGGAAATACGGCGATGACGTCAACACCGACGTCATTTTCCCCGGGAAATACACCTACACCGTTTCGGAACGGTCCGAGATGGGCCAGTACGCACTGGAGGATCTCGATCCCGAGTTCACCAAAAACGCACAGCCGGGAGACATCATCGTCGCCGGCAAGAACTGGGGCTGCGGGTCTTCCCGCGAGCAGGCCGTGACCTGCATCAAGGAACGCGGCATTGCAGCCATCGTCGCCAAGGGCTTTGCAAGGATCTATTACCGAAACGCCCTCAACGAGGGACTCCCCATCGTGGTGTCTCCCGAAGCCGTGGACGCCATCGAGGCGGGAGAGGAAATCACCATCGACTTCGACAAGGGCGAGATCACCACGCCCAGGGGGAACTTCTCGTTCCCGAAATACCCTGATTTCGTCAGGGGGCTCATCGAGGACGGGGGACTGATCCCCCACGTCAAGAAATCTCTGGGACTCGAATAGCTGCCAGAGCCGTTCCGGCGGCCGCCTCGACACCGGCCGCCGGATTACCAAAACTTTTCAGGGAGGTCATTAACAATGGCACGAAAGAATGTCATGCAGGTCAAGGAAAAAAAGGACCGATATCAGGTTGCTTATATTCCGGGGGACGATTCCGGCTTTGATGTCATGGAAGCCGCGATGATCGTGATGCAGGCTCTGGACGCCCCTATCGACTGGGTACGGGCCGACATGGGCTGGTGCATGTGGGAAAAGGCCTGCAAGGAGTATCCGGAAGGCGATCCCCGGCGGAACACCGTACCGTCCGAGACGTTCGACAAGGTCAAGAACACCGACGCAACCCTCATGGCCGCAATCACCTCGAAATCCGGAGTAAAAGGCTTCAAGTCCGCCATCCTGCAAATGCGCCAGAAGTTCGACCTGTTTATCAATTTCCGCCCGGCGAAGCTCTACCCCGGTATCAGCACACCTTTGAAAGGTGACCCCAATATCGACATTGCCGTTTTCAGGGAAAATACGGAGGACCTCTATTCAGCCGTTGAATGGCGACCTCTTCCGAAGGAGATGTTCGACCTTCACCCCGGCATGGAACGCTACAAGGACAAGGGGGAGGTGGCCGTTTCCTGGCGGGTCTTCTCCAAGGAAGGCTGCGACCGTATCATACGGGCTGCCTTCGAATATGCCAAGGCCAACGGCCTTACGAGCGTCGTGAGCTGTAACAAGGCGAACGTCATCCGGGCCACCGACGGCATGATGAAGGAGCGCTTCCTTGAAATCGCCAAGGAATACCCCGAAATCGAAGCGCGCGAGGAGAACGCAGACGCAACGGCCATGTGGCTTTTGAAGAACCCCCAGAATTACCAGGTTATCGTCACATCCAACGTTTTCGGCGATATCCTCTCCGACGAGGCCTCCCAGCTTATCGGAGGCATGGGTTTCTCGCCCAGCGGCAATATCGGCGAGGAGGCGGCCCTTTTCGAGCCCAGCCACGGTTCCGTGCCCAAATACGCCCACCAGTACAAGATCAACCCCTGCGGCCTTTTGATCACCGCCGCCATGATGCTCTACTACCTCCAGCTCGACGAATACGCCGAGAAACTCGAAAAGGCCATCGGAGACACCCTTGTCGAAGGGAAGGCTCTCACTTACGATATCTGGCGTGACAGGGGCGACAAGGATTGGGAGACAAAAGCCGTATCCACTCTCGACATGGCGAAGGCAATTGCCGCGAAGATCGATCCGGACTTCGACAAGAAGGCCGACGAAATCTGTGCCAAGGCAAAGGAAATGTGTGCATGGGAGCACCTGACCTAGTCCGGTAACGGCAGGGAAGCTCCTTCAGGAAGCATTTCCCGCCCTCAACTGGCAAATGACTATTTCGGAGGCAGGCGCGGTTTGGGGCCCTCAATTCACGGGCCTTGCCGTCACGGCGGTTTGACCGCTCCTGCCTCCTTCGCATTGGAGGAATGGGAATGAAAACAGCCCAGGCAGGAACCCTTGAATCCATGGATTGTCTGGTCACGGCCAGCGAAGTGGACAAGGGCAGAGGCATATCCGTTTCCATGGAGGGTGCAAGCGTCACGAGGTTCGGCGCAGCCATCCTCAAATCAGCAAAGGATACCCTCAAGGAAATGGGCGTCATGGACGTGAAACTGTCCATCCAGGATAACGGAGCCACGGACCTTGTTCTCCGGGCGCGTGTCGAGGCCGCGGCCACCCGGCTTCTGGGAGGTGACGGCCGATGAGACTCCGAAGAACAAAGCTCTATCTCCCCGGAAACAACCCCAACATGCTCCTTCGGGGACACCTCTTCCGGCCCGACGGCGTCATCCTTGACCTCGAGGACGCCGTCTCCATGTCTGAAAAGGACGCGGCCAGGATTCTCGTAAGGGAAGTCCTCAAACAGGGCGAATTCGGCGATTGTGAGGTCACCGTCCGGATCAACGGCATGGACACGGCCATGTGGCGGAAGGACATCGAGACCGTCGTCCCTTGCGGAATCGACGGAATCCGTGTACCGAAAGCCGAATCCCCGAAGGATATGCAGATTCTCGATGAAGCTCTCTCGGAAATCGAGGAAAAGTCAGGCATCCCCATAGGGAAAACCCTGATCTTCTGCCTTCTCGAAACGGCTCTGGGCATCTGGAGAGCCTACGATATCGCCACATCGACCCCGAGAATCGCTGGCATATGCCCCGGCGGCGAGGACCTGCGGGCGGACCTCAAGACAGACAGGTCCGAAACGGGCGAAGAACTGATCGGGCCGAGACGGATCGTCGTGCTTGCCGCCCACGCCGCGAGGGTTGACGCCCTCGACACGGTCTACGCCGATGTCACCGACGATGAAGGCCTCCGGCGGGAAACGGAGTGGGTCAAGCAGCTCGGTTTTCAGGGAAAAAGCGTCATTCACCCCAACCAGATCCCTGTCATTCATGACGTTTTCGCCCCCACGCAGAAAGAAATCGAAAGGGCCCAAAAAATCGTCGCAGCGGCGAAGGAAGCCGCCAAAAAGGGACTTGGAGCCGTTTCCGTAGACGGGCGCATGGTGGACAAACCTGTCGTCAAGCGGGCCGAGTACACCCTGCAAAGGGCAGGGCTTCTCGAGGGAGGTGAATAGGGCATGGCTGTCAACGCAGCAGGACGAAACATACCGAACACCATACCGGGCTATGGAGAAGTTCTCCCCTTCCGGGGATACACCAAACGCCTTCCCAAGGGCAACAGGGTCGGAAAGAAAAACCGGGCCGCCTTCAACACCAAAACGGACAAGACGCTCCCGAACATCAAGGCCGCCATCAAGGCTTCCGGCCTCGAAAGCGGCATGACCGTCTCCTTCCACCATCACCTCCGTAACGGTGACTACGTGGTCAACATGGTCCTCGACGCCTGCTATGAACTGGGGATCAAGGACCTGGTCGTGTTCCCGACGGCTCTTTTCGGGGTTCACAAGCACCTGACGAAACACATCCAGAAAGGCGTCATCAAACAGATCCAGGGTTCCGTGAACGGCCCGATCGGACAGCTGGCCTCCGAAGGCGGCATGGAACTACCCGTCGTCCTCAGGAGTCACGGCGGACGGCCCAGGGCGGTCATAAGCGGTGACGTTCACATCGATGTTGCCTTCGTCGCCGCCCCAACGGCTGACCGGTACGGCAACCTGACCGGCGCCCACGGCGAGTCGGCATGCGGTTCACTGGGGTACGCCCATACGGACGCCGACTTCGCCGAATGTGTCGTCGCCGTCACGGACAACCTGGTCAATTACCCGGCCCTGGACATCCAGATACCCCAGACACAGGTGGACTATGTGGTTGAAGTCGAAAAGATCGGAGACCCCTCGGGCATCGTCTCGGGAACGACCAGGGTCACCAGGGATCCCATGCGGCTTCTCATCGCCCGCTACGCGGCTCACCTGATCGAGGCAAGCCCCTATTTCCGGGAGGGTATTTCCTTTCAGACAGGCGCAGGAGGGATTTCTCTCGCAGCGGCGGCATATGTCAGGGAAGCCATGCGGGAGCGGGGCATAAAGGGCAGCTTCGGGCTCGGGGGCATCACGAGTTTCTTCGTCGACATGCTCGAGGAGGGGCTTTTCGAACAGATCCTCGATGTCCAGTCCTTTGACCTGGCCGCCGTCGAGTCCATATCACGGAACGTCCGGCATGTCGAAATTTCCGCCGACTGGTACGCAAACCCGTGGAACGCGGGCTGCGTCGTGAACATGCTTGATACGGTGGTCCTCGGAGCAACCGAAGTGGACAGGAAGTTCAACGTCAACGTCAACACCGAGGCGGACGGAGCACTGCTTCACGGCATCGGAGGCCATCAGGACACCGCCAGCGGCGCGAAGCTGACAATCATCACCACGCCGCTTTTGCGCGGAAGGATTCCCTCGGTGGTCGACTCGGTCTACACGGTGACCACCCCGGGTGAAGTCGTCGATGCTGTGGTGACCGAATTCGGCGTCGCCATCAACCCCAACCGGAAGGACCTCATAGAGGCCGCGAAATCAGATCCGGAGATTCCGCTGGTTTCCATCGACGACCTCGTGGGAAAAGCCGAAAAACTGACAGGACCGATGGCGCCTGTCGAAATGGAAGACCGGATCATCGGTGTTGTCGAGTACAGGGACGGATCCGTCATCGACGTGGTCCGGGAGTTGAAAAAGAAATAGCACGGCACGGGGGGCCTTTTCGGCCCCCCGTTTTCCGACGCCCCTCCCTGAACCCCTTGCCTTTTCTTCGCGCATTTGTTTCCATGAAGCAGGCCCCTTCGGGGTGAACGAAAACCTTTTCCCCGGGTGTTCTTCGCCGTCGGGGATCAAAACTCTTTGCGGAGGTGCATCATGAGAGTCTGCATGATAGGCCTCGGTTACGTGGGCCTGGTAACGGGAACCTGCCTCGCCGAGAACGGCAATGATGTCTGGGGGATCGACCGGGACCAAAAACGGATCGAAATGCTCCAGGGTGGCAAATTGCCTATTTATGAACCGGGGCTCGACGCCTACATAAAAAGGAACCTTGAACAGGGGCGTCTCCATTTTTCCACCGACATCGAAGAAGGCGTCTCAGAAAGTCTTTTCATCATGCTTGCCGTCGGCACGCCCGGAAGCCCCGACGGCTCGGCGGACACCAGCCAGGTGATTTCTGCGGCAAGGGCGATCGGCCGGACCATGAACGGCTATAAGATCATCGTGACCAAGTCGACGGTTCCCGTGGGGACAACGGCCAGGGTGAAAGAGGCCGTAGCGGAGGAATTGTCCAAAAGGAAGCGGGATGATATCGAATTCGATGTCGCCTTCTGCCCGGAATTCCTCAAGGAAGGTTCCGCCGTTGAAGATTTCCTGCATCCCGACAGGATCGTTATCGGTACCGAAAACGACAGGACGTCGGAATTTCTGAAGGAGCTTTTCGCACCCTTCGTCATGAGGGACAACAGGTTTTATACCATGTCGATCCCGTCTGCTGAACTGACGAAATATGCAGCCAATTCCATGCTCGCCACCCGCATCAGTTTCATGAACCAGCTCGCGGGGCTCTGCGAAAAGGTCGGAGCCGACATCGAGGAGATCAGGATGGGGATCGGCACCGACAAAAGGATCGGCAATGCCTTCCTCTATGCGGGACTCGGCTACGGAGGATCCTGCCTTCCAAAAGACGTAAAGGCCCTCCTGCACTCCGCGGAAGAATCCGGGGCGGATCTGCCCATCCTCAGGGAAGTGGAACGGGTGAACGAAAGACAAAAACGGATTCTTTTGGAGAGAATCGCCGGTCACTTCGGTGAGGATCTCTGCGACCGGACCTTCGCGGTCTGGGGGCTGAGTTTCAAGCCCCACACCGATGACATGAGGGACGCACCGTCTATCCCGATCATCAACGCCCTTCGGGAAAGAGGAGCCTCCGTGCGCGCCTATGATCCCGCCGCAATGAACAATGCAAGAAAGATTTTCGGCGACGTCGGCATCATCTACTGCAAAGACGCCTACGACGCCGTTACCGACAGCGACGGCCTGCTGCTTCTGACGGAATGGCCGCCTTTCCGCCGTCCCGACTTCGAACGGGTCCGTTCTCTGATGAAAACTCCCGTTATCTTTGACGGCAGAAACCAGTACGATCCCCGACGGAAGAAAGACCTTGGTTTCGTTTATTTCGGCATAGGCCGGAAACAGGAATGACGTCTGGAGTGATCGCAAAAAGGACATGCAGAAACTGAAACGCATCCTCTCACAAATCGACGGAAAGGGTTACAAGGCCTACAAGGATCTCCAGGGGAAGAGCTTTTCCTTCCCCCGATTCAACATGACGGTCCAGTACGTCCAGGGTGATCCCTTTGCATCGCCCTCACAGGTCGCACTGTCCATCCCTTTGTCAGAAGCGGGATTGCCGGAGGGACTGATCGCGGGAAAAATCCGGCAGACGGCCATGGAGGATTTTTTGGCCCGCTCCGTCCATGCAGCCCTGAAAAAGATCTCCGGAAGGCGGAAAGGCTCCGGCAAAAGCGGCCTGATTACCATAGATGCGCCGGGACAGGAGGTCCTGGAAAGAAGCTGCGTGAGGATATTCCCCGAAAGGCTCGAGGCCAGGCTTTGGGTTGGCCTCCCCGCCCGGGGGAGGCGCATAGCCGGCGCCGAGGCACTGAAGATGCTGACAACAGACATGCCCGAGGCGGCCGAAAAATCCCTTTTCGGGGGCGCTCTTCCGGAAAAGGCGATGAAACGTCACATCCACAGCGTCGAGGACCAAAACGCCCTTCGCCAGGCCCTCAAAGAAAAGGGGCTGGTGGCCTTCGTGGCCAACGGGGCGCTGCTTCCGCGACGAAGCGGAATCGACCAGAGGCCCCTGGCCGCAAACAGGGCGGTGCTTTTTGAAAGCCCGCCTTCACTGGAAATCGAAATCGAGACCCCAAACACCGGCAAGGTGCGCGGCATGGGGATACCCGGGGGCGTCACCCTCATCGTCGGGGGAGGGTTTCACGGCAAATCCACCCTGCTGGCCGCCCTGGAACATTCCGTCTACAACCACGCCCCCGGAGACGGCCGGGAACAGGTTGCAACCGTGGACTCGGCGACAAAGATCCGCGCTGAAGACGGCCGGAGAGTGGAAGGGGTCGATATCTCGCCCTTCATCAACAACCTCCCCTTCGGCAGGGACACCACCTCTTTCAGGACCGACGACGCGAGCGGAAGCACCTCCCAGGCCGCCAACATCATGGAGGCCCTCGAGGCGGGCGCAAAACTGCTTCTACTGGACGAAGATACATCTGCGACAAACTTCATGATCCGCGATGCCCGGATGCAAAAGCTCGTAGCCGCTGAAAGGGAGCCCATCGCCCCCTTCGTCGACCGTGCCCGCGAACTCCATGAAAAACACGGCGTTTCGACGATTCTGGTCATGGGAGGCTCCGGAGATTATTTCGATACCGCCGATCATGTCATCCTGATGGACCATTACCGCCCCCGGGACGTTACCGCAAAAGCGAGAAAGATTGCCCAGGACCTCCCCACCCTCAGGGTTTCGGAACACCCCCCCGCACCGGCAACGGTGGCCTGCCGAATTCCCCTGCCCGTAAGCCTTGATCCAAGGAAGGGGAAAAAGACGGTCGTAAAAACACGCGGTAAAGGGCACATACAGTTCGGCCGCACGACGATAGACATGGACCGCGTGGAACAGATCGTCGACGAGAGCCAGGTCCGGGCTATAGGCGACATCCTGCTTTTTGCTCTCCGGGAAGGCATCATTGACGGGAAACGCTCCATCGGCCGGATCCTTCAGGAAGTGGAAGAACGGATCGACCGCGAAGGCCTTGACGTCCTCTCCCCCTTCGTCAGCCCGCCGGCCGGATATGCGAGGCCGAGGCCCCAGGAAGTATCGGCCGCCTTCAATCGCCTCAGGACCCTCGCCGTCGGACGGGAAAGTTGCTAGACTTGGTTCGGAGGTGCAAGGCTTCTGCTGAAAAAACGCCGAAAAAATCTCGATGAATTTCTGGGCACCCTGTCGTCTTTCGGTGGGGACATTGCGGCCGAGCGGGTCCTTCCCGAGCGCCCGCCCCGCTTCGGCGAATGGCCGGATATTGACGGAAGGTTGCGCCAGGCTCTAACCCGACGGGGTATCGAAAGGCTTTACAGCCATCAGGCAAAAGCCATCGAAGCCGCCCTTTCCGGAGCCAATGTCGTGACCGTTACGCCTACAGCCTCGGGGAAAACGCTCTGCTACAACATTCCGGTCCTCGACGCAATCCTGAAAGACGATGCATCCCGGGCGCTTTACATCTTCCCCACCAAGGCCCTGAGCCAGGACCAGCTGGCGGAATTGTACGGACTTGTCCAGGAAGCGGGCGCTCCGGTCAGGACCTTCACCTACGACGGGGACACACCGCCGTCGGCGCGAACGAAGCTGCGTGCCGCCGGGCATATCGTGATCACAAACCCGGACATGCTGAACACGGGCGTCCTCCCTCACCACACCAAGTGGATCAAGCTTTTTGAAAACCTGCAGTACGTGGTCATCGACGAGCTGCACACGTACCGTGGCGTTTTCGGGTCCCATGTGGCGAATCTCGTCCGGCGGCTGAAACGCATATGCGCCTTCTATGGCTCGAAACCACGGTTCATCTGCAGTTCCGCCACGATCAGCAACCCGAAGGACCACGCCGAAAGGCTTCTGGAGGCCCCGGTGGAAATCGTTGCGGAAAACGGCGCACCGGGCGGAGAAAAACGGATCATCATGTACAACCCTCCCGTGGTGAACAGCCAGCTCGGCATCCGGAAATCATCGCTGAAAGAAACGGCACACATCGCCGCTGATTCCGTCTCAAACGGCATCAGCACCATCGTCTTCACAAGATCCAGGATCAATGTCGAACTGCTTCTTACCTACATCAGGAGAAGCCTCCGCCAATGCGGTCTTCCGGCGGATTCCGTCGCCGGCTATCGCGGCGGCTACCTTCCCAATGAACGCCGTGCAATCGAGAGGCGCCTGCGCGACGGATCCCTTTCCTGCGTGGTCAGCACCAACGCACTCGAGCTGGGGATTGACATCGGCTCCCTCGAGCTTGCGGTGCTCCACGGATATCCCGGCAGCGTAGCCTCAACCTGGCAGCAGATGGGCCGTGCGGGACGCCGGAGCGGGATTTCCGCCGCCGTCCTGGTGGCATCGTCTTTTGCCCTGGACCAGTTTCTGGCCTCCCGACCCGACTACTTCTTCGGCGCTTCCCCGGAACAGGCCCGGATCAACGCCGACAACCTGTACATCCTCGTGAGCCACCTCAAATGCGGCGCCTTCGAACTCCCTTTCGACAAGGGAGAGCTTTTCGGAGAAGAGGACCCCGAAGAGATTCTCGAATACCTCGAGGCCCAGGGGGTTCTCCACCAGGCTGGAGGCAGGTATCACTGGCAGGCCGACTCCTTCCCCGCCGAGTCCCTGTCCCTGAGAAGCGCCACGAGTGAAAACTACGTCATCATAGACATCACAGAGACGGCAAACCCTGTGGTCATCGGAGAGGTCGACCGGCCGAGCGCTCCCATGCTGATCCACCCCGAAGCGATCTATTTTCATGGCGGCGAGTCCTACCAGGTGACAGAACTCGACAGCGAAGGCATGCGATGTTATGTCAGGAAAGTGGACGTGGACTATTACACCGACGCCGACATGGCGGTCCGTTTCCAGGTTCTCGACACCTTCGAGAACCTGGACCAGTGGGGCTGGGGCGAGGTCCTGCTCGCCTCGAGACCGACGGTTTACAAGAAAATCCGCCTCCATACCCACGAGAATGTCGGGTATGGTCATATCCATCTGCCGGAGGACCAGATGCACACCACGGCCTGCTGGTTCCTTCTTTCCACTGGGATCGTCTGGGAAGGATGGTCCGAAGACCGCCGGAGCTCCGCCCTGACGGGTCTTGCCCATCTTTTGAAAGGAACGGCTCCGCTTTTTCTCATGTGCGACCGCCACGACCTCCGTATTCACAGCATGGTGCGCGACCCCTTCTTCGGTGGTCCAGCGGTTTACCTGGCTGACAATTATCCCGGCGGCGTCGGCCTCGCGGAAGCCGCCTACGGGCTCAGGGAAACCCTTCTTGAATCCGCCGCCGAAGCCCTGGAGGGATGCCCATGCGAGGAAGGCTGCCCGGCCTGCGTCGGCGCCCTGGGGTCACAGATGCATTCGAAGCGTGACACCCGGTTTCTCCTGGATACGCTTCTGGAAAAAAGCCGGGGGCCATCGCCCAAAGACAGAAAGACGAAGCGAAACGATGACTGAGGGAACGGAACGCTTCCGGCGCCTCGAACGACTTCTCGGCTCGGTGAGACCCGAAACCGCCCCGGGCCGACCCCACCGGATATCGGGGCTCCCCGAAGGGGAATGGCTTGACGACGGCGTCTTTCTCGTGGAGAAGATATTCCCTCTCTCCGGCAAGCACGGGACCGTCCCACTGGGGGGGGGTTCCGGTGCCGAAGAAATCCTCCATGAGTGGGGGGCCACATCAAGCCCCGTTTTCCTTGACCTGGAAACTACTGGTCTTTCCGGCGGTACAGGGACGTATGCCTTTCTCGCAGGAGCCGGCAGGATTGTTGATGACTCTTTTGTCATCCGTCAGATTTTTTTAAGCACCCCTGAAGCTGAAAGCACTTGGCTTCATCATCTTTTTGCATGGACCGCTCCGGCTGACGGGTTTGTCACCTACAACGGCAAGCGCTTCGACCTTCCCATACTCCAGGCCCGATCCATCCTGAACAAGAAAACGCCTCCAGATGAGACAAGGAGGCACCTCGACCTTTTGTACCTGGCCAGATCAATATGGAAAGGCCGCCTTCCCGATTGCAGGCTGGGGACCATAGAAAACGCTGTTCTGGGTGTCAAAAGGTCCCATTCCGATGTTCCGGGGTGGCTTGTTCCCCGGCATTACGCCGATTTCCTGCGGACAGGCGATGCAGCCCCGCTGTCGGGGGTTTTCATCCACAACATGATGGACATCCTCTCCCTTGCTTCCCTCAAGGCGCACATTGCCGCACTCCTTGCGGGGAGCGCCTCGAAAACTGAGGACCTCCTGCGGGCAGGCGATCTCTGGGCTTCCAGGGGAAGGCTCCAGCAGGCGGAAAAACTCTGGCGGCTGGCCGAAAAAGATGCTTCGAAACAGGCGACTCAAGCCTGCCTTCGGCTTGCCTTCACTGCGAAGCGCCGCAGGAGATGGGAACAGGCGGCCGAACTTTTTGAACGCAGTCTTGAGGACCGTTCCTCGCGAATCACAGCCCTGGTGGAACTCTCGAAGATTTTCGAACACAAATTCCGGCTTTATGGACAGGCTCTTGAATACGCTGAAAAGGCCATGGAAAGCCACCGGGAAATCCGGCCCTACATGGAGGCCGGGAAATGGTCCCGCAAAAGAAGCGAGTTGCGCCTTCGTATTGAGAGACTGCTTGAGAGACTGCACAGAAAAGAAGGGTCGTCAGCCACTCCCTTGAATGGGCGGGATCGGGATTTTACCTGAAAAGATCCTGACAGGATCCGCTAAATGTTATAGTGAAAGGGAAAGGGCAGCTTTGCTATTTACAGCACCGGACGTGACGGGAGGGATTCCTTCCTGTCCGGACAAACGCGTGGGGAGGTTGATGTGATGAACGTTCCGGCACATATTTTCAGGGAATACGACATCAGGGGCAACGCAGAGGGGGAGTTGAATTCCCAAAACGTCCGGGCCATAGCCCACGCCTACGGCACCTTCCTCGCGAAGCACGGCGTATCAAAAATCTCCGTGGGTGGCGATATCCGACCTTCCACGGCCCGGATCAAAGAGGACGTCGTTGCGGGCGTCACGGCAGCCGGAATCGATGTCACCGACATCGGGACCGTTACGACGCCCATTTTGTACTGGAGCCTTTTCCATTTTGATCTCGAAGGCGGCGTGATGATCACGGGAAGCCACAACCCCCCGGAGTTCAACGGCTTGAAGCTGGCTTTCGGCAAGACGACCCTTTACGGCGACCAGATCCGCAACATCCACCGCATGATCATGGCGGGCGAATTTCTGGATTCTCCGAAAAAGGGGTCCGTCTTCAGGCAAGACATCAGCAGGGCCTATATTGACATGCTCGTGTCCAAGACAAGACTCGGGCCGAGAAAACTCAAGGTCGTCACCGATTCGGGAAACGCCACGGCCGGCCCTTTCATCAACGACTATCTCGAGAAGATCGGCTGCGAGGTGGTCCCCCTGTTTGCGGAGCCCGACAGCCGATTCCCCAATCACCATCCCGATCCCACAAAACGTGAAAACCTCGAGGACATGATCGAAACGGTCCGTCGGGAAAAGGCTGACGTGGGTCTGGGTTTTGATGGTGATGCCGACAGGATCGGGGTCGTGGATGATACGGGAAACGTCGTGTGGGGCGACATCCTGATGGTGCTCTACTGGCGTGAGATCCTCCCCTCCAACCCCGGCGCGAAAGCGATCGTGGAAGTCAAGAGCAGCCAGGCCCTTGTGGATGAAATCGAACGCCTCGACGGAGAGGTGATCTGGTGGAAATCGGGACACTCCCTGATCAAGGCCAAGATGAAGGAACTCGACGCGCTCTTTTCGGGAGAGGTCTCGGGGCACATGTTCTTCGCCGACGAGTACTACGGGTTCGACGATTCCTTCTATGCGGCGGGGAGGCTGCTGCGGATCCTGTCGAAGGACGACCGGAACCTTTCGGAAATTCTCGCTGACGTCCCTGTCTACCACAGCACGGCGGAAACCAGGGTCCCCTGCAGCGATGAGGCGAAATTCGACATCATTGAAAAGATCAAGGAAAGCGCCGTGAAAGATTTCGACGCCATAACTGTCGACGGCGTCAGGATCCTTTATCCCCGTGGATGGGGCCTGGTCAGGGCCTCCAACACCCAGCCCGTGTTGGTCGCCCGGTCCGAAGGCAAAACGCCAGAAGACCTGGAAGAATACGCTTCAGACCTCAAAAAGCGCATGATGGAAGCCGGCGTCGAGGAATTCGAGTGGGAATATTGACAAGACACGAAGGAGCGGGACCTGCAAGGTCCCGCTTTTTTCATTTCCTGTCGCACCGGATAATCGCGCCGATTTTCACCCCTTCGAAGGTCCCCTTCCAGACTTGTTGAAAGATCCGGACAAAAGCAAGGGAAACCGGCCTGCAGTGCCTTTTCCCGCTTCAGCTGCAGGCTTTTGCATCATTTCGGGAGGCTCCGCGGGATCCCGCCTTTTTCAGGACTGTTCCCAAATCACCGGACAGATTCAGCCCAGCGCTTTCCACACCATTCTTCCTCCATCAAAATCAGGCCCGATCCTGCCGAGATCAGACAATCTGGACAGGTGAGCCCGCAATGTGGAGCCTACAAGAACGTACTGATTCGCATCAAGGACAAGGCTCCACCGATTGGTCACGGCCTGGAGGATTTCCTCGAAACATCGAGGCTTTTCCCTGCAAAGGCCGGCAACGGTCTCGCCGACAGTTTCCAGGGCCTCCCGGTTCAGACGTGCAAGAGTCGTGATATCCAGGGCAGGTTCGGCGTGAGCCGGAACGTACAGCCTTGCAGGTATGCACGGCAGTCCCTCGAGTGTTTCAAGGGCCCGCTCCACGTCAAAACAGAAGGTGACGCCGTATTTTTCGATTATTTTTTCCGAAAAGACTGTATCGGCCGCGAAAAACACGCCGTCAGGCGTCCTGACACCGATCATCTCGAGAAAATGCCCGGGGAGGGGAACCGTCTCGAGCTGAAAACCCGGAACGTCTCCCCCCGCCGACAAAAGGTCGGTCACCTTTGAAGGCTGGGCCTGGAGGAACTTGTTCCTCAGTTTTTTGAAGGGAAAACCTCCCCAGAGAAAGGCCGGTTCAAGCAACGGGTCTTCGATGAAAGCCGCTTCCTTCCGCGCGGCGGCGATGCGGCACCCCGTTTTTTTCTGAAGGTAGGCGTTCCCGCCGATATGATCGGCATTGGAGTGGGTGTTCACGATCATTTCAAGGTTCCATCCCCGGGCTTCGATCAGCCGGAAGAGCTTCCGCCCGAAACTCTCGTCACCTCCGCTGTCCACCAGAACCGCCCGATTGTCTTCCGCGACGAAGACTCCGACGTTGACCGGGCCCGGAACATACCAGGTCGATCCTCCAACGTGTACGGCTTCAAGCGCCATGAAACCACCTCCGGTTCAAGTATAGCGTCTTCACAGATCATGTATCATTGACAGGGCGTCTCTGGACGGGGGCGGAATCCGTCGGCGGACACGGCAGCGAAAGGATGTTTTTTTAAGAAGATGTTCCTGTTTCTTCTGGTCTTTCTCTCACTGTACGGACTTGCCAACTGGTACATAACCACCCGGTTTTTCCGGGTGCTCCCCTTCCGTGGCCCCTGGAAGATTCTTTCCCGTTTTCTCTGGCTGTTTTTTGTCTTCGCCTTCCCCGTCGGCCGGCTTTCGCCCGCCTTTTGCAGGTCGGCCCTTTCGGACTCGATGCTCTGGCTCGGAAGCTGGTACCTAGGCGCCATGGTCTATTCGCTCTTTTTTTTCGCCGCTTTGGATCTTTGGCATCTTGTTGCCCGCTTTCGACTCACCCCCCACGGTGCAAAAACGCCTCGCCGGCGGCGTGACCGGTATCCCTCGCGACTTTTCGGCGTCTACTGTCTTTACATCATCTTCGTCCTCGCTGCAGGCCATTACAACGCCCTGCGCCCCGTCGTCCGCGGCTTTGAACTGACCCTGCCGGCCCAAAGCGGTGGGAAAACGGCGAGAGTGGCCCTCGTATCGGATATCCATGCGGGACTCATGGTCAACAACCATTGGCTGGGGCGGATCGTTGAAACCGTCAACGGGACGCGGCCTGACATGGTCCTTCTGGCTGGAGACATCGTCGACGGGAACGTCACCCATGCCCAGGAAGAGCGCCTTTCCGAGGTCCTGTCGGAACTTTCCGCACCGCTCGGCGTTTACGCCGTGCCGGGGAACCATGAATACTACACGGACACCGAAGAGGCGCTGCACGCCATCGAATCGGGAAACGTGAAGGTCCTTCTCGACGAAGCCCTGGAAATAAACGGGCTTTTTACACTGGTGGGAAGAAAGGACGTCGAGGCGGAACGGTTCGGGGAAAGACGCGCACCCCTGAAGGGCATACTCAGGGGAACCAATGATGACCTTGCCGTCATCGTCATGGATCACACACCCGTGAATCTCGAAGAATCCGCCGAGGCGAAAGTGGCGCTTCAGGTATCGGGACACACCCACAGGGGACAGCTTTTCCCTTTCAATTTCATCACCGGGATGCTTTACGACCAGGATTGGGGTTTTCTCGGAAAAGAAGACACCCTTTTTTACATCAGTTGCGGTGTGGGGACCTGGGGGCCGCCCATCAGGACCACCTCGCGTCCGGAAGTCGTGGTTTTCGACATCACCCTCGACGCAGGGGGTGACCTGTGAGGAAAACAATAGCAGGAGAAGGCCTTCCTTTCATGTCACGCTTTCTTTCCTTCCGGTGCCAGAAGCTCCCGCATCCGGGCAATTCGTCCTCTTCGCACGCCATTTCGGTGAACAACCGGTCTTTACCATCCTTTTCGCGCAGACGGACGCCCTCACCTTCCGTCACGATTCCCACCCGCTTCAGGTCGCAAAAGCCCTTTTCAAAGCGTATTTCCGCTTCTTCGGCTGATTCCTGAGGCAGTGTGACTGCCAGGGTACCTGAAGATATCATTTTCAGCGGATCAAACCCGAAGACATGGGCGAAGCGTTACACAACCAAGGGAACAGGAAGGGCCGATGCGTCAATATCCATGCACACGCCGGAGCAGCATCCAATTTCAAGAAACGTCTCGAGAACGCCGCCCCGGGGGGTCACGTCCTCGCCGAAAGTGGACCCCAGGATGACGGCAGGGTCGTGGTGCTTTCCCGCCGTACGGGGATAAACATGGCGTCTCAGCACTTCAAGAGGGAACTTCGACATCCCTGGATTCCTCCATTATTCTCACGTAGTAGGTCCACTTCCCATAGGTGACCCTCCTGATCCGCCCTTCATCGACGAGCTGTTCCACCGTTTCGGCGCCGGCGCCCCGTCGTTTCAGGACCTCTTCGACGGCGTCGCTTCGCATCGGGTGTACGGCGGTGATGTTCAGAATCTCCTCGGCGGGATCGTCGGTGATGATGAAGGCGTTGCCTTCATATCCTGTCAGGGTCTCCGCGGGTATCTTCTTTTCCGCGAAAATGGCGTAGGCCGCCGCAAGGGCATCCGCTTCCGGCATCCGGACCCATGAAGCCGCCGGCGGGCGCGTGGGAACGGATATGTAGGCCTTGTGAACCTCCAGCCTCGAAGAAATGAAGCGTGCGATACCTTCGAGTTCCAACGGTCCGTCGTTGAGATCTTTCACCAACATGGTCTCGGTACAGAGGGTCCCCTTGAAGGAACGTGAGAACTGCTCCATCCCGTCGAGTATGTCATCATGGGAAAGGGAAGGATGCGGCCTGTCGACCCGTTTCCAGACACCCCGCGAAGCGGCATCGATCTTCAGGCTTACCCAGTCGGCGAAGGCAAGCTCCTGCCGAACATCGGACCTCCAGACAAGTGAGGCGTTGCTGATCACAGCGACGGGAACGCCGGTTTCCTTCAGCTTCGGGAGCAACTCCCCAAGAGCGAGATCGAGAGTCGGTTCCCCGTCGGGAACGATCGTCAGGTAGTCGACCTTCCCTCCCGTCTCCTCCAGCCGCCGGAGTTTCTTTTCTACAAGTCCAGCCAGTTCTTTTGGATCACTGTGACGCTGTCGCCGGATCTGCATCCGCAGTGTCCGTCCAATCTGGCAATAAACGCACGTATACGAACAGATCTTGTACGGGATGTTGTTGATGCCAAGGCTGGATCCTAACCGCCTGGATGGTACAGGACCAAAAATGCTCACGACTGCCACCTCTTTTGATAATCTTTATTATGTATCATACACCTGCTGCCGCCCCGCTGACAGGGCCACAGCAGCTGTCTTTCCGGCTCCTTGTGGACACAAAAAAGGCGGCACCCACTAAAGGCACCGCCCGCCGGTCCGAAAGACCACAAGGGAATTTCAGGAATTTGAAACCGTCACCTCCCTGCCCGCGAAGAGGGGCTCAAAAGCCTGGCCGAACCGGTTCCGAAGTGCCACCTGGGCGTTGAAACCGGTGCAATGACCGGCTGCTATCCACCGGGGTTTCAACTCGGCCATGGCCGAAAGGGTCTTTTCAATGCGCTCGTCATCGGCTTTGATCAGGTGGAACCCGCCGAGCACGCCCTCAAGCGGCTTTTCGGGGAAAAGCTCCAGGGAGCGCCGCAGAATATTGATCACCCCGGAATGGCTGCAGCCCGTAATCACGACGACGCCGCGCCCTGTAACGTTGACGGCGACGGCCGTGTCGTCCGGGAGGGGGTCTTCAGCCAGTTTCCCATCCACGGGAGTGACCGCCCGGACTCCGGGTTCCTCGAAATCCGTCCTGCGGGGAACCTCCCCGAGGGTGGCAACGCCTTCCAGCAACGGAACAGGATCGGAGGACAAAAGAAGCTTCCCGCCCGCCTCCTCCACCTCGGCAGGCCCGTTTCCATGGGGGACCCCGATGTGGCGCAGGCAGGGCCTCCAGGCGAAATGGGGTCTGAAAACCTCGGGATGGCCGACAACGGGAAGATCCCTTTTCCCCACAGCCCTGACGACCTCCGCGAGATCCCCGGTATGATCGTAATGGCAATGTGTCAGGATGATCACATCAACCATCTCCGGACTGAGGCACAATCGTTCCATATTCTGAAAGAGCATTCCCGAGGACTGACCGACGTCGACAAGGATATTCCTGATTTCGTCACCGCTTCCGACCTCGAGAAAGTAGGAGGCGCCATGCTGTGCGACGAGGTCGCCCGTCCCCGGGCTCCTGTCATCCATGAGCACGATGATTTTCAGAAAATCCACACCGCCCATCTGTGTTCAGCTCCTTTCAGGCAGGTCAACTTCTTTTCGTAGTGTAACACCGTTGAACTGCTTTTCCTTCAAAAACAAAAAAGGGCGGCGGGCCATAGTCGCCCCGCCGCCCCCTGTATCCCGTTTTTCTCTCTTTGGTTTCTAGAATGTTTCCTGGGCCGTCCTGGAGATGATCTCCTCCTGGAGGTCTTTCCCTATGTCCACGAAATAGTCGCTGTAGCCGGCGACTCGAACGATCAGGTCCATGTATTCTTCGGGGTTTTTCTGGGCCTCCCGGAGCGTCCGGGCATCCACCACGTTGAACTGGACATGGTGGGCATCGTAACGGAAATAAGTCCTGATGAGCCGGGCAAGTTTCTCGATGCCTTCTTCGCCTTCGAGGACCTTGGGCAGGAATTTCATGTTGAGCAGAGTTCCTCCCGTCTTGATGTGGTCCATTTTGGCCGCCGACTTGATTACCGCCGTGGGTCCGTTCCTGTCGGCGCCCTGAACGGGCGAAATGCCTTCTGAAAGGGGCATCCTTGCCCGGCGACCGTCAGGGGACGCGCCCATGACGGACCCGAAATAGATATGGCAGGTCGTGGGAAGCATGTCGATATGATATTCCCCGCCTTTTGTATTCTTTCTGCCATCGATTTCGTTGAACAGGGTGTTGAAGACCTCCTTCATGATGTCATCGGCATCATCGTCATCATTGCCGTACCTGGGCGTCTTGTTGGCCAGGGTCATAAGCAGGGGCTCCATGCCGTCAAAATCCGAGCGCAACGCGTCGAGGATTTGATTCATGCTGAAAGCCCGTTTTTCGAAAACATGCTTTTTCAGGGCGGAAAGACTGTCGGTAATGGTTCCGATGCCCACGCACTGGATGTAGTTCGTGTTGTACCGGGGCCCCCCGTCGTTGTAGTCCTTCCCCTTCTTGATGCAGTCATCGGTCAGCACCGAAAGGAAAACCGCCGGGGCGTGTTCGGCGTACATCCGTTCGATATACTGGTTTCCCCTGACCTTGATATCCACGAAGTGGTGGAGCTGTTTTCTGAACGCATCGAAAAGCTCCTCGTAGCTTTCGAAATCCCCGGCCTCGCCCGTTTCGATTCCGATCTTCCTGCCCGTCATGGGGTCAACACCATTGTTCAGGGTGACTTCCAGAATTTTCGGGGTGTTCAGGTATCCCGTCAGGATGTAGGCTTCCTTTCCGAAAGCCCCAGTCTCGACGCATCCGCTGGTCCCGCCCTCGCGGGCGTCCTCGAGAGACTTCCCTGCCCGGACCATCTCCTCGATCACGGCATCGGCATTGAAAACGGAAGGATATCCAAAACCTTTCCGGATGACTTTACAGGCTTCCTTGAGAAACCGGTCAGGCGTTTTCCTGCTGAGCTGGATATTCGCCTGGGGCTGCAGAAGGTGTACCTCGTCGATGACTTCCAGCATCATGTAGGAGATGTCGTTGACGCTGTCCGTGCCGTCGGGCAAAAGACCGGCGAGGTTGATGTTGGTAAAGTCGTTGTAGGTTCCGCTTTCAGCGGCGGTGACCCCGACTTTCGGCGGCGCGGGATGGTTGTTGAACTTGATCCAGAAGGCCGAAAGCAGTTCCCTGGCCTGATCCCGCGTCA
>JBNGCT010000012.1:0-25690 GCA_049974965.1 Thermovirgaceae bacterium | reverse complement strand
ACATGAACATAAGAGAGGGATTGGATCATGACAGAAGCCAACGCATCAGAGACCCTCGGCACGCTTCTTTCCGCAGAAAGGTTTGGAATACTCTGCACCTCGGCAGATGGATGGCCTTACGGTAATCTTGTCGCTTTCGCCGTTGCGGGGAAAATGGAGTCCCTTCTTTTTGCAACCCATATGTCATCAAGGAAATACCGGAACTTGTCATTAAACCCGCGGGCCTCCATGGTCATCGATAACAGGACCAACAGTGTTATTGACCTTGACAGGGCGGCGGCGGCCACAGCGACGGGTCCCGTCTTTGAAGTTCCGCCTGTGGAAAAGTCTTTCAGGGACCTGTATCTTTCCCGGCACCCTTACTTGTGCGGACTTTTTGAATCCCCTTCATTCCGGCTTTTCAGGATCGCCGTCGAAAAATACCATCTGGTGATGCGTTTCCAGAATGTGACGGAAATCGAGGTCACTCATGACCTGGATATTTGACCTTTCTTCTACTGATGATGAAACCAGTCCGTCCCTTGTTGGAGGCAAGGCCGGGGCACTTATCGAAATCAGCCACCTCGGCTGTGACGTTCCAAAAGGGCTTTGCGTCACTACGACAGCATATGCGGATTTTCTCCACTCCACAGGTATTGATGGGCGCATCGCCATCGAACTATCAAGGAAACCTTTCGCGGATATGCGCTGGGAAGAGATCTGGGACGTCTCCCTGAGGATACGAAACCTGTTCCTGAAAACCCCGATGCCCGACGGACTTTATCAGGAACTTTACCTGGCGGTCACCGGAGCTTTCGGTCTTCACCCCGTGGCCGTCCGTTCTTCTGCACCAGGTGAAGATTCCGCCCGGGCCTCCTTTGCCGGGCTGCACGAAACCTTCCTGAACGTCCGGGGAACCCTCAACATCCTTGATCATGTCAAGTTGGTCTGGGCTTCCCTCTGGTCCGACAGGGCTCTCCTCTACCGGAAGGAGCTTGGACTCGACATCGACAAAAGCACAATGGCCGTTCTTGTCCAGGAGCTCATCCCCGGCGACAGTTCGGGCGTCTGCTTCACAAGGTCGCCCGATGACCCGTCGCGCATGGCTATAGAAGCCGTCTATGGCCTGAACCAGGGTCTGGTCGACGGGGCGGTGGAACCGGACCGCTGGCTGCTTGACCGGGAAACGGGCCAGATCGTCTCGCACAGGTCCCCTGAAACCAGGACCGCCGTGATAACTTCCAGGAAGGGAACGAGGCTTTCCCGGCTTTCGAAGTCGAAAAGCACGGCCCCGCCGCTTGATGTAAAAGAGGTGGGTGACATCTGTCGCCTGGGTTGGAAAATCGAGTCCCATTTCGGCGCACCCTCTGACATCGAGTGGACCTTGAGGGAGGGAAACCTTGTCCTGCTGCAGGCTCGTCCCATAACCGCCGGTAAGCCCCGTGACGAGGAGGCGGACAAGAGACCATGGTACCTTAGCCTCACCAGGAGCCTTGAAAATCTCAAATCCCTGCGTATGAAGATCGAAAAAGAGATCATCCCGGGAATCGATGAGGCGGCAGGATGTCTAAAGGCCTGTAAACTTTCAGTGCTTCATGACAACGAACTGGCGGATGAAATCGAGAAGCGCCAGAAGACCTTCGAAAACTGGGAAGCCAGATATTATGAAGATCTTGTGCCTTTTGCCCACGGCATGCGTCTTTTCGGGCAAATCTACAACGACACGGTTCAACCAGAGGACCCCTTCGAATTTCTCGCTCTTCTCAGAGGAACCGGCCTGGAAAGCATCCGCCGCAACAACCTCCTCGAAAAGGCCGCCCTTGATCTCCGCCCCTTCGCCGGCGCACTCAGGGAATATAGCGAAGGGAAAACCCCGCAGATTCCGCCCTCCGCTGCGCAGGCCATACAGCATGTGGCCTCGGCATTGCAGGAAAGCACAAACCTGCTTCTGGAGACAGATGATGTCGTCCGTGTGGTGGTCCAGTATCTGCAGGCTCCTTCACCCCGCGTCAAGGGCGCCCGGGACACGGAGGACGCACTTGAGGGGTTTCTCGGGATGTTCAGCGGGAGAGAACAGGGCGCAATGCAGGATTTGCTGGACCTCGCCAGAGCCAGCACCAGGCTTCGCGATGACGACAACATACACCTCGGGAAAATTGAACGCCAGGTCGCTCTGGCAGTGAAAGAAGGAATACGGCGCATCAAGGGGGACAGGCCGGATCTGGCAGGTCTATCGGCAACCCGGGACGTGACTCTTCTCCTCAGGGACCGGAATGCCCTTCCGGCTGACCCGTTGAAGAGGGAAGCAAGGCACCGGGAAAAACCTTTCGCAAGAATACGCCAGGTCACCGGGCAGCCGGCAAGCTCCGGAGTCGCCACCGGCCAAGCGATCGTCATCGTCGAAGAGCAAGACCTCTTCTCCGTAAAGGCCGGCAATATTCTCGTCTGCGACGCAATAGACCCGAACATGACCTTTGCGGTTCCCCTTTGTTCAGGCATCGTAGAACGCCGGGGCGGGATGCTCATTCACGGTGCCATCATTGCAAGGGAGTATGGCATACCCTGCGTAACAGGGGTTAAAGGAGCAACAGAAATCATAGAGACGGAAGATACGGTCACCGTTGACGGCAGCCTGGGTTATGTTTTTATTTCCAAACCGGCCTCTTTGGCAAAGGAGCGACCAGAAAATGCAACGAGATCTGCTTGAAGAAAGAACGCTGGCGCAAAACCTGGACAAGGCAGATTCTCTTTCTGCTTTCAAGGACAGATTCCACGTACCGGATGGGGTTCTTTACATGGACGGAAACTCCCTTGGGCTCTGTTCGATTGATGCAGAACGATGCCTTCAAAGGGTTCTTACAGAATGGAAAACCCGTGCCATCGGCGGATGGCTCCAGGGAAACCCGCCGTGGTTCGAGCTGTCGGAACGGGTCGGCGCAAAAATGTCCGCTCTCGTCGGGGCCGAACCGGATGAGGTCATCCTCGCCGGCACGACGACGACAAATCTCCACACTCTCGTCGCAACTTTCTACCATCCCGATCGCGACAGGTACAAATTCCTCGCCGACCCACTCAACTTTCCATCCGATCTCTATGCCATCAAAAGTCAGGTAGCCCTTCGGGGACTCGACCCGAAAGATGCGCTGATCATGCCGACAGCTGTCTCGGACCGGTATCTGGACGAAGATGAAATTGTCGCAAAGATGGATGACGGCGTCTGCCTTATACTCCTCCCGTCGGTTTTGTATCGAAGCGGGCAGCTTCTGGATATGAAATTCCTCACCCGTGAAGCCAATCGCCGCAACATTCCCATCGGCTTCGATTGCTCCCATTCCGCCGGTGTCATTCCTCACCGTTTCGATAAATGGGGAGTGGATTTCGCCTTCTGGTGCAGTTACAAATACCTCAACGGCGGCCCGGGGTCGACGGCTTATCTATATGTAAACAAGAGACACTTCGGGAAGGTTCCGGCGCTCGCCGGCTGGTTCGGGTGCGACAAATCCAGACAGTTCGACATGGATCCCGTCTTTTACCCCGCCCGGACGGCAGGAGCCTGGCAGATATCGACACCTTCCATCATCTCGTCCGCAGCAGCAGAGGGCGGGCTTCAGACCGTTCTCGATGCGGGTATCGACCGCATCAGGGAAAAGTCTCTCAGACTCACGGGCTTTTTTATGGAACTCGTGGACAAATATCTTTCCGACAGCCCTTACGGATTCGAGGTCGGCAATCCAAGGGAAGATCATCGCCGTGGCGGGCATGTGGCCCTCGAACACCCTGAAGAAGCGCTCAGAATCAACGAGGCCCTCAAGGAACGAAACGTCATACCTGATTTCAGGCCGCCCAATGTCATCCGAATCGCACCGGTTCCGCTTTACACAAGCTTTCATGATGTCTGGCGCGTAGCCTCGCACCTGAAGGAAATTGTGGATTCCGGTGCATACCGGCGCTTTTCAAAAAGCCGGAAAGCCGTTTCATAAAGTAAAGGGGAGCCTCAGGCTCCCCTTTGCTTTGCTTATCAACAGGTACTTCCCCACCGGCTATTTTGCCGTGGTTTTTTCCAACCAGGCGAGGCATGTCCTGACGCCGAAACCAGTGGCTCCCTTCCTGTAATAGCCGTATTCCTCTTTGGTATTGTCTGTTCCCGCAATATCCAGGTGCACCCAAGGAATGTCCTGTTCAACAAACTCCTGGAGGAACATGGCCGCAATGATTGCTCCCCCTGTCCGGCCTCCCGTATTCACCACGTCGGCAATGTCGGATTTGATCTTTTTCCTGAGACGTTCATCGTCCAGGGGAAGCCTCCACATCCTCTCCCCCGTCTCGGCTGAAGCCTCAAGAAAACCCTGCGCCACAGTATCATCGGTCGAAAAAAGGCCCGCCGTATATTCGCCGAGGGCGATGACACAGGCGCCGGTCAGCGTCGCCATGTCCACCAGGGCTGCAGGTTTCTGTTCACAGGCATAGGCGAGGACATCGGCGAGGGTGACGCGCCCTTCCGCATCGGTATTGTCTATTTCAACGGTCTTGCCGTTTTTCATGACGATCACGTCATCCGGCCTGTATGCCCTGCCGCCGGGCATGTTTTCGGCGGCACCGATAAATCCGTGCACTTCCACGGAAGGTTTCAGTCTCGAAACGGCTTCCATCACCGCCAGAACGTTGCAGGCTCCTGTCTTGTCGCCCTTCATGGTTCTCATATGTTCGCCGGGCTTGATGTTCAGTCCTCCGCTGTCGAAGGTGATGCCCTTGCCGACAAAGGCGATCCGCTTTTCGGCGCCCTTTTGAGGGCGGTAAACGAGATGGATCAGCCGGGGCGGCGTCCGGGAAGCACCGCCGACGGCCAAAAGTCCGTTCATGCTCATCTCCCTGAGCTTGTCCTCGTCAAAAACGGTACATCCGAGACCGCATTCGGCGGCAAGTTCCCCGGCCTTTTCGGCCAGAACCGCCGGATTGATAACATTTCCCGGTTCGTTCGCGAGGTCGCGAGCGTAATTCTGGGCTTCCCCCGTTATCCGTCCTTTCTCCAGGGCTGTTTCATCCGTTCCTGCCACGAAAAGCTCCTCCAAGTCGGGAGGAAGTTCCTGCTTTTGGGAATCCGTCTTGTACTTCAGGAATCGATAACCGCCCAGGACGGCACCTTCGACGGCACAGGCGGCTTCCTTGTCATCGAGACCGGAAACCCCTGCAACGGCAAGAGAACGGCAGCGGTCCTGCATCGCCTGTTTCATCGCGCCCGCGGCGGCGCGGCGCAGGACATCAGGTTCTGCATTCTCCCGGGATCCAAGGCCCGCAAGGTAGACCGCCGACAGTCGTTTTTCATAAACGGGAACGGCGAGAAAAGAATCCTTTTTCGCCTTGAAATCAGTTTTCTCCATGCGGGTGTTTACGGCCGGCGCAAGGTCCTTTCCAACCGCCGCCCCAATCTTGTCAAGGTCTTCCTCGTAAACCAATATGGCGGCAGCATCGCCTCCAAAACCTGAAACATCACCGTCTAACAGCCGAATCTTCATCCGGCCACCTCCTCTTTGCACTGTTTCGGAAACCATGTCCGTCCTTACTTCCGAAATATCGTAACACAAGCGTTCGACAGCAGGATTTCACCGACTTCAAAACCACCGGGAATGTCTATAATAGGACATGCACAGACACCTCCTGACAGGAGATGGTTTCGTGGTTGCACTCTATGCCGGTTTTGACATCGGTTCTTCCGCGATTCACTGTTCCGTCGTAGACGAAGATTTGAACATTCTCTACTCCCCCCGGCCGGTGCCGCACTGCGGTCAGCCCCTCAATGTTTTGGAAACCATCCTCTGGCCCGGCCTCGCGAAAGCAGTACCCCTTTCAGATCTCCGTAGCACGGCCTTTACGGGCATCGGGGCCTCCCTCTTCCCCTCCGTTTTCGACGGAGCCCTCTACGAATACGACAGCGTCACACTCGCAAAAGGCCTTTTTCTCGTAGCCCCTGACGCCAGGACAGCCTTCCATCTGGGAGCCAAGGATTCCTATTTCTTCAACATCGCCGGGAGAAATGGCGAACAATTTATCCTGGAGTGGGGAACCAACACCAAATGCGGTGGAGGGTCCGGCACCCTTGTGGAAAAGCAGGTGAGGCGGCTTTTTTCCACCGATGCCGGTTCCGGTTCGGGCAGACTGTCCGATGAATTTTTCCATGCCGCAGCAAGGGAAGCATCTGAATACCCCCAGGCACACGGCTACAATGCCCGATGCGGCGTGGTCATCCAGTCGGATCTCATCCATGACCAGAACGAAGGCATGCCCCGGCCCCATATCCTGGCAAAACTCTTCCGGACCATAGCCTCCAATTTCGTCCAGGACGTTCTCGGTTCGCGCAGTTTCGAGACAGGCACAAAAACCGTCATTACCGGCGGCCTGGCACGCATAGCGCCAATCGTAGAGCAGATCGAAAGGCTGACCAAAACAGCAATACAGACCCCAGATCATTTTCTCAACGTGGGCGCCTTGGGAGCTGCTGTCCTCGCTGTCGAAAGGGGGAACACCTTTGTTTTGGACCCGGAAAGGCTTTGCGAAGTCGCCCTGAAGGCCCGTGAAGACAGGCAATACGCGCCTTCTTTGGCATCATCGATGCCGAAAGTCCATATCTACGAAAAGGAACCCGTCATGACGAGCACCGCCGCGGCCTCGACGGAGGACCCGGAGGTGGTCCTGGGCGTCGACGGCGGGTCTACCACGACGAAAGCCGTGGTGGTTCATCTTGAAACAGGGGAAATCCTGGACGGCATGTACATCAGCACCCACGGGAACCCGTTGAAGGCCCTGCAGGATATCATGCGCCATTTCTCCCGCAACAGCGGCCGTTATTCCGTCACCGGGGTCTGCACGACGGGTTCCGCTAGAAAACTCTTCGAACGGGTCCTCGTCAGCCCCGCCCGGCGCAAGGAACTGCAATCACTCGGCTTTACCGTCCCCGACGCCGCGGTGGACGAAATCACCTGCCACGCCATGGGAATCAAGTCATGGGATGCCGATATCGACACCGTCTTGGAGATCGGCGGCCAGGACATGAAATTCACGACCTTCAAGCGGGACGGGGACGTCGCGACGAAGGAGGTCCAGGAAGCCCGAATGAACTATTCCTGCCAGGCTGGGGCGGGCCAGACCCTTGAAAACATGGCCGGCGTCATCGGCCTCGATGTGAAAGACTCCCTGCAGGACGAAGCGCTCAAGGCTGAACGGGTGCCGGTCATCGACGCCACCTGCGGCGTCTTTATGGAAATGGAGGAAAACAGGCTCATCGCCGAAAACTTCTCCAGAAGCGAGATCGCCGCGGCCATCGTCCGCTCCACGGCGGCAAGCTATTTTAACAAGTTCGTGGGCGGTCAGCAGCACGTGGGCGAAAAATGTTCGTGCCAGGGAGGACCCGCCCTCGGGAAAGCCTTCCTGGCGGCGATGGCGCAGGTCACCGGACAGGAGATTCACGCCTACCCCTACAGGGAGCTTTTCGGCGCCTACGGGGCGGCGCTCTGGGTACGAAACAGGGTGTTCGAGCTGGAGGACCAGGGGGAAAAGCCGGCCAGCGCTTTCAGGGGCTGGGACGTCGCCGATATGACGTTCTCCCACGAGGAACGGCGCTGCTCCGATTACTTCGGCTCCCTTTCCTGCGGCTCGCGGGACTGCATGCTGAAGATCTTTCGCGTGGGAGAGGAGGAAATCATCTCCGGGGGATTCTGCCCGAGGGGCAACAGTGAAGGGGTCACGGAACGTCAGCCTGACTACGTGCAGCGGTTCCACGAAATACTGGAGAAACACTTTGCGGGCATTCCGTACGAACGTCTTCCCGCAAACCCCGACCCGAGCAGGCCCACCGTCGGCATCAGGCGCTGCGGCTCCACCATTGCGGAACACGCCGTCTGGTCCTCGGCCGTTTTCGATTTTCTCGGTTTCCTCCCCGTTCTTTCACCTGTTTCAAATTCGGCCATATCAGCCATGGGAACCCGCCTGGCATCGACGGAGTACTGCGTGGCGATGAAACTGGCCACCGGCCATGCGGCCCTGCTGGCTTCCGACGACAGGATCTTTCACCTTTTCATACCCAGCCTCATCGACACTGCGGCACCAGGCGGTTCCAAGCGCATGTACTGCATCTATACCGAAGCGGAAGGATTCGTCCTCAAGGACCTGCTCTCGCTGAATGAGAAAAATCTTTTGCTGCCCGTCTGGCACCTGGGAGACCGCGGCCATATGATCCGCGAGCTTCACCGTGTCCTGAAGAGGGCGGGATACAGCGTTCCTGTCAAAAGAATAACGAAAGCGTTTCTGCACGCCGACGGCAAGACCCGGGCCTTCCTGGAGGATCTCGCCGGCGAAGGTGAAATATTTCTTACCGGACTCGGGCAGTCTGACGAACCGGGATACGTCGGGACCGGACGCGATTATGTCCTCCTCGACCCCGAAGCCTCTTCAAATTCGGGGTACATGTTTTCGACAACCCGGGGCATGCCGTACATACCACAGATATTTCTCCGGCATCATTACGAGAATATCCCCATCGACGATCTCGTGGGAAACGAATACTGGGAGCACAGCGCAGACATCCTGAAAGCCTCGGTGTACGCCGCGAGGCACCCGGCACTTTACCCGATCCGGCTGATGAATTTCGCCTGCGGACCGGACTCCATCAAATTCTTTATGGAACAGGAAATATTCCGGCGGGCCGACAAGCCCTTTCTGCATCTGATGACGGATGCACAGACGAACAACGCCCCCTTCGTCACCAGGGCCGAAGCCCACCAGCGTGTCGTACAAAGGCACAAAAGCACCGGAGACATCCCCCTTTCGCGTTTTTCCTTCATGCCGGCCCAAAAGAAAATAGAGGGAGGGAAAAGACACTGGCTCATTCCCTACATGGGCGAAGTCAGCGCGATTGCCGCCGCCGCGGCCCGCTACTGGGGCATAGACACGAGGGTCCTCCCGACGGACACCCCACAGTCACGGGAGGCCGCAAACAGGTTGATCCAAATGGAAACATGCTTCCCTCTGAAGGGCGTCATCGGGGATGTCACATCAGCAATCGAAGAACTCGTCGAAAAATACGGCCCGAAAAAGGTGCAGGAGGACTGCCTGGTCTTTCTCCCGACCACCAGCGGCCCGTGCCGCTTCGGGAAGTACGTTGAGGCATTGAGGCTTTTCCTCGAAAAACAGGGACTCGGCGGGTTGCCCATCATCTCGCCTCACGCCGGGAAAGGGTATCTCGACATGGAAACCCTTTCTTTGGACCTGTCAACACCAAAACTGCTCGACCTTGTCTCTGACCTTTACAACGCCATTTTCGCGGCCGACATTTATGATGATCTTCTGCTCCGTTACAGGCCCTACGCCCGTGACGCGAAGGAATTCGACGAAGCCGCAGCCCGGTGCCACGATGCACTTATAGAAAATCTTGAGAAAAAAGGTGCTTCCTTCTGGAATATTTCCCCCTGGCTGAAAGAAAGCATCAAAATTTGCAAGGGTCTGTCGAATCTGCGGGTGGAACGGTTTCCCCTCGTCCTCTACATGGGCGAAATCTACATGCGGCAGCATGACCCGTACACGGGACAGGTCGTTCGCAAACTCGAAAGGCAGGGACTGGAACTCATCCGGGGGCCCGTTCACGAGTGGATACGCTATGTCACGTACCTCGCCTGGCGCAATACGCACCAGATCAGCTACAAGGCGGCCGATTTCTATATGGACTGGACCGAAAGGAAATTCATGAAAATCCTCGAGAAGGAGCTCGGTGACCGCCACGTGATCCCCCTGCCCCGAAGGATCATTCAGCAGTTGGAACAAGACGGCATTTATCACGGAGACGTCATGGGAGAATCCGCCCTTGCCATAGGCCTGTTCAACGAGTACCTCAGGGGCTCCCTGAATTCCGGGGCTCACGGGATTTGTGGCATCTTCCACGTCGGCCCCTTTACCTGCATGCAGGAGAGCGTCTCAACGGCGAAAATCCGGGCACTCTTGAAAGAACGCCGGAAGGAGGACCCGCCCCTTCTCGTTCCAGTCATTCACGCCTTTTTCGGCGACTCCCCCAACCCGAACCTCGATGCGGAGATCGCCGCGTTCCGGGAACAGTGCTACCTCAAGGCAGGAAGGATCCCCATCTAGACAAACATCCCGGCGGCCCAGACAGCAAAGGCGGTAGCCGGAGCCACCGTCAGGTTGTCCCAGTGGCCCGGCGTAACAAGCTCCGAAACAGCCGCGGCGGCGGCGCCTGCAACATAAATAACGACAGGGACCGGTACCTGCGAATTCATCATGGCGAAGGCATAGCCCGCGAAAAAGGCCGAAGCGAAACAGGCGAATGTCCCGAGAAGGCTTTTTTCTCCGAGAAGATGGCACCGGCCCCACTTTTTACCTGCCATGACAGCCCAGGCGTCGCCCAGGGTCATCATGACCAGCGCAGACGGGCCCGCGACACCGGGAAAAAACGAGGCGATCGCTGCTCCCCACAGGTACCAGGCCGTTCCCGAGATCTGTTCAGCTTCTTTTTCTTTGCTCACCCCCGAAAAAACCCGTCTGAAACCTCTGTCGAAGGCCGGATTCCTTTTCCGGAGGATTTCCGCAAGGAGAATGACCGCCGCAAGACATCCCAGCGTGATGCGGTAGGCGTCCTGCCCCCACAGGGGGAAAACCACCAGCGGAAAAAACAGGCCGCACATACGGTACAGCTTCCGTTTCGAAAGAAATGAAAGTTCTTCAACAAAAAGCGCGTTCCATTCCTGAAGGAGCCGTTGCCGTGCCGCCAGAACACCCGTGATCGCAAGAACCGCAGCAACGAAGGCAAGGCACGTAACGCCTGTTCCCCGGAGAACTCCCAAAACCCAGGCCACAGGAAACGCCACAATCGCCGGGAGCAACACCTTCCCCGGCAGAATAAGACAAAGCGTTCCTGCCAGGACAACGCCCAGGGTCATGATCCAGGGCCATGCCACAAAAATCAGCGCGAATCCCGCTCCAAAAAGGACAAACCCGATGGTTCTCTTTGTGGCAGTCATGAAACCACCCCCCGCTGAACCCCGGTTCAAAACCCCCTGGATGCATTGGGAAACAGGCATCCAGGTTATATAATTATTTTTACTCGATAGCGCATTGTCTAGCTACCCGATATAAAGAAAAACCATGTTTCGATTCGACGAATATCCTGAAAGGGGAAATATCAATGGAATTTCTCGATCTCGCGAAAACCAGATACAGCAGCCGAATGTACAAGACCGCCCCCGTTGGCCGGGACGCCCTGGAGCGGTGTCTCGAGGCGGCACGCCTGGCGCCTTCCGCCTGCAACTCCCAGCCATGGAAATTCATCGTCTGCGACAGCGACCCCCTGAGGGAAAATCTCGCCGAACAGGCCTTTTCCGGCATCTACTCATTGAATTCCTTCGCGAAAAAGGCCCCCGTCATCATCGCCGTGGTCAGGCAATCCAGCCAGTACGCGTCCAAACTGGGAGGCCTGTTCCGCGGCACCGATTTCAGCCTCCTCGATATCGGCATGGCCTGTGAACACCTGGTGCTCCAGGCTGCCGAGGAACGTCTCGGGACCTGCATTCTCGGATGGTTCAACGAAAAAAATGTCAAGAAAATGCTGGACCTTCCTTTTTCCGCAAAAGTGGACCTGTTGATCAGCCTTGGCCATCCTGCTGAAAAGGGGCCTCGCCAAAAAAACCGGAAAAGCCCGGAGGAGATCAGGGAATACCGTTAAGACGGCACATCGCACGTCCGCCCCTTGCCTGAGAAGGTCCCGCCGGAATCTTTTGCGGAATCCCTCGATTTTTGCGTTTCCGGTGTCATGCCCCGGTTGTGGTATATTTCTCGAAGTATGGCAGCAAACACACAAGGAGGATGAATTATGCCGAAAAAAATCCTGGTACCCGTCGATATTGGCAAATTGACGGAATCTCTTGTCGATTACGGCCATTCGCTGGCGGAACGTCTCGATGTGAACGTTTCCTTCCTTCATGTCCTGCCCCACACCTCTTCCTGGATGGGTTTCGAGAAATGGCTTCCGGAAAACGCCATAAAAGAGGCACGCGAAAGCGCCGAGAAAAAAATCCGTTATTATATCCGTAAGTCGGAGGAACATTTCCCGGACCTCCAGAAACACGAGCACGCCATTATCTTCAAAGAGGGCGATCCCTCCGAAGAGATCATCAAAACTGCGAGAGAAGGGGAATTCAACCTCATCATCGTCGGATACCGGAGCATGAGCGGCATACAGGAAATGATCGTCGGAAGCACCGCCTCGAACGTCATTCGCTACGCCCATTGTTCCGTGCTCATCTTCCGGCCCGGTTTCGATGTCTTTTAAACGGACTCGAAAGACGCTAGAAGAAACGCCACAGACAGGGCAGCCTGTGCAAAACCGCCTGAAAGCACATTCATGATACGCATCGACGACCTGACAATGACCCTTGGAGGGAAAACGCTTTTCAGCGGTCTCTTTTGGTCCATACCACCCGGGACGCGGTGGGGACTCATAGGTGCCAACGGAACCGGAAAGACAACCCTGCTAAGGACGATTACCGGTGATGCCTTCCCTGATTCGGGAACGGTAGACGTGCCCCCCCAGACCACCATCGGGTATCTCCCCCAGGACTTTGTCGAACTGGAGGACATGTCCCTTACCTCCTTTCTCCGGAAACGATACGGCCTGGAAGACCTGGAGTCCAGCCTCCGCAAACTGGAAGAACGCATCGCTTCCGGGGATGACGGGAAACAGACGCTTCACTCCTACGAAAGACTTCGGGAGCGATTCGAGAACATGAACGGCTATTCCTTCGAGGCCGAAGCAGGGAGAATTCTCTCCGGTCTGGGGTTTTCAACGTCCGACGCGGAGCGCTCGTGCTCCGAGTTCTCCGGAGGCTGGAAAATGAGAATTTACCTGGCCGCTCTGTTCATCGAGGGGCCCGACGTTCTGCTGCTCGACGAACCGACAAACCACCTTGACCTGGAGAGCGTCCAGTGGGTTGAAAACTATCTCGGCACCACCCCGAACACCGTCATCGCCATTTCCCATGACAGGCACTTCCTCGACGCCGTCACGGAGCGGACAGCGGAGCTTTCCGGGGGCAGGATCGAAACCTTCAAGGGGGGCTATTCCGCATACCTCGAAGAACGCGCACGTCGCGAGGAAATCGCCCTGAGGACGTCAAAAAAACAGGAACGCCGCCGGGATGGAATCATGTCCTTCGTGGAACGGTTCCGATATAAGGCTTCGAAGGCCTCCCAGGTTCAAAGCCGCCTGAAGCAGCTTGAAAAGGAAACACCCGCACATGTTCCCGGTGAACAGAAAAAACCATCGATACAATTCCCTCCCTGCACGAGGAGCGGGCTCGAGGTGGTCCAGTGCAAAAACCTCGGCAAGGCCTACAAAGACAAAAAGGTCTTCTCCGGTGTCGACCTGGAGATCAGAAGAGGCGAAAAAATCGCCCTTGTCGGCGTGAACGGCGCGGGAAAATCCACCCTGGCCCGGATCATGGGCGGGATTGAGGCTCCCACAGAGGGCATTGTCCGGTACGGTCACAAGGTCAAAAAGGCCTTCTTTTCCCAGGAATCGGAGTCGAATCTTTCCATGGACAAGACGGTCTGGCAGGAAATCCGCTCGGTACCATCCAACGCCCCGGACGCGGAGAGGCGCAACCTCCTCGGGGCCTTCCTGTTCGAGGGCGATGAAATCCAAAAACCCGTCAGCGCCCTTTCCGGTGGGGGAAAATCCCGTCTGGCACTTCTCAAGCTCCTTCTTGCCGATGCCAACTTCCTGATCCTCGACGAACCCACGAACCACCTGGACATTACCACGAGGGAAATACTGCTCCGAGCCCTCAGGGGATGGAACGGGACGGCTCTGATCGTCTCCCACGACAGGTGGTTCCTTGATGAAACCGTCCACCGCGTCGTTGAAATCCGGAACGGCCGGTGCCGGCATTTTCCGGGAAACGTTTCGGAATACCTCAAAAAGCGTGAAGCCGAAGACCGAAACTTGCCTGAAGAACAACAATCCCCGGACAGCGGGGAAAAAGAAAATACAGAAAAAACGAGAAAACGCCTTGAGGCGGCGAAGCGGAACGAACGCTACCGGATGAGACGCAAGGTGCTCGACCGCCTTGAACCACTCGAGGAGGATATCGCCCGCTCGGAAACCCGTCTGGAAGAAATCGACGGGCAGCTCTGCCTTCCCGACGTTCTTGAAAATTCGGACATTGTCAAGGATCTCATGGTGGAAAGGGATGCGATCACAAGACACCTCGAAGAGTCTTTCGGAAACTGGGAGGCTCTCATGGAACAACTGGAAGAAGTGGACAGGGTTTTTTCAGAATACTTTCAGGATTGATCCCTCGCGATGAGAGGAAGCGGGTTGACCCACTTTCCGTGAACCCGGACGCCGAAATGCAAATGAGGGCCCGTTACCCGGCCCGACCGCCCCGTTTTGCCGACCAGATCCCCGGGCCGAACCGTGTCCCCGTCCTGCACGGCGATTTCAGAAAGATGCATCATGACCGAAAACACCCCGTTCCCATGGTCGATATAAACACATTTCCCGGCGAAATAAAGGTCATCCGCCAGAACGACGACACCTCCCGCCGGCGCGACAACGGGCGTTCCCATGGCAGCCCGGAGGTCCACTCCCGTATGAATGCCTTTTTTGACCCCGTTCATCGTCCGGGTTGTCCCGTATGGGCTGGTCACGGTCCCTTCAAGAGGCGGGACAAAGGGTATTTCCCAAAGGCGCCCGGGATTTGACCCGGCCAGGGCTTTTTTCACCATCGCCGACTCGCGCCTGATGCGTTCGAGGACTTCCTCAGGCGGCGTCACCATTTTCTTTGGAACGGACAGGTGCTGAACAGGATACGTAACCGCCTTGAGGGTGACTTGCTTTTCCAGCACTTCCGTTTTTCCCCGGATATTCAGACGGACCTCCATAACAAAATCAGTTCCGGGCTCTTCGTCCGCCTGGGAACCGAGCATGACCAGCGCAAAGTGCCCGTTTCCCTCCTTGCGAAAATCCATCGGAACCTCGGTCCCTCGCCAGGACAAGGCTCCCTCGTCTGGAAGATCCTCCGTAAAGACCATGACTGTAAAAGGCTTTCCGATTCCAGCATAATCCGGAGCCGTCAGGATGATATCGGCAGCTAAGGTCCGTCCGGACAAAAAAACCACGGCGAAAAGAGCCACGCAAAAAGATTGGAAGAGTCCCCTTTTCAGCATCGGGTTACCTCCGGAATTTTTTCGCTTCTCATCACAGTCGCCGATAAAAAGTCCCCGTGAAAAAAAGAACCGCAACCCCGGCAAAAAAGGCCACCACAGGGTTTTTCATCACCGGAAAAACCGAGACAATCCCCCAGACGCCATACCAGGCCAGGACCATGCCGAAAAAAACCAGAAGCACATAAATGATCTTGTGGTGCACCTGAAGATCTTCGCGCACCGTCAGGATGTCCCGGAACACGACCTCCGCCACGTTTTGTCTGCGGTTGTGTCCTTCGTTGCGCCGCCTCACCTCATCTGCGATCCTGGAAATGCTGTCATTATCGAGGGCGATCCTTTTTTTGTCGGATCCGTTGTCCTGCCTTTCGGTCACCGGTTTCTTTTTTTCACTCATTTTCGGAAAAGCCGCCTTTCGCAGCTTTTCGACGACTCCATCATGATCCCGATAACCTTGAGTTTCTCCACGTTGTCACAGATTATTTTGAGGGAGGAGGCGATGGGAACGGAAAGAATCGCCCCCGTAGGCCCCCACAGCCAGCCCCAGAAAAGCAGCGAAGCCATGATGACCACGGGGCTGAGATTCAGCCGGTCGCCCATGACCTTTGGCGCCACAATGTTTCCCATAGTCTGCTGGATAACCAGAAGCGCAATCGCCGTAGCCACCACGGGCCCCAGGTCCGGCTGAAACTGGACCAGGGCAAGCAGAATCGGCGGGATCGAGGAAATCACCGAACCAATGGTGGGAATAAAGTTGAGGACAAAGGCCAAAGCCCCCCAGGTTACGGGAAAATCAACCCCGATCCTGTCCAGGGCGAACCACACGAGAAGGCCGGTGGCCAGGCTGATCAATGTCTGCAGTGTCAGGTACCGCCCGATCTGCAATGCTATGGAATTCATGACGTGGAGGACCTTTCTGGCGTTCCGCTCCGAAAAGGAAAGCCGGATCTTCACCCCGAAATAGGGGGCTCCCAGCAGGAGGAAGACCAGGAATATTGCCACAAGGACCAGGTTAGAGACAAAAGAGACAAAAAATCCCGAGAGGGAAAGCACGTACCTTCCCACCATCGTTCCCAGGTCAACCTGGCCGAAGACGCTTCGGGGGACATCGAAGGTCTGCACCAAAGTTTGCAGCAGTTCATCAAACCGGACCTGGTACCGGGGGTAAGCTGCTATGAAGTTCAAGATACGTCCGTTGAGAAACATGGCTCCTGCAAAACAGACACCTATGAACATGGCCAGCACAAAGGCCGTGCTCAGGGGCGTCGGTATCTTTCGCCTCGTCAGCAGTCGCACGATGGGGGCGAATATGAAGTACAAAAGCCAGGCGAGGACCAGCGGGAGGATAACCGACTGGGCCGCCTTCAGAACAAAGCCCACAGCAATGACGGTGATAACCGTCAAGAGAACGGCGATCACGCTTTCCCTCTGGAATTCTCCGCCGATTTTTCCCTGGCTCGTTTCCTTCATGGCACCTCTCACTCGTCGATTCCGATTTCGCGCCTGTAACGGGCCATATCCGGCCGTGTCATGAACCCCAACGCCGCATTGGCCAGGAGCCTTCTGGGGTTTCTGTCCCTGTCAATGTCCCTGAGAACCGAACGGACGGCATCCCTGACGCCACGCGCTTCCTCCCGCCACAGGGTCTCGGATTTTTCATCGCCGCCGAACCAGAGCCCGGCGAGGGCTTTCATAAAGAGGGCGATCCGTTCAGCTTCTTCCGGGATGTTCGAGGCTTCTTCCGCCGCAGAAAGGATGTCCGATGCCGAAAAGTGCTCATCCCTGAGGTAGGCCAGCGATTCAACGATACCGGCAGCGGCGAGCGACGAGGCCGTGTCATTATCGAAGCTGTTCGGGAAATCTTCCGTAAAGATGCTCTGCAGCCACGCCAGTTCCAGCGCGACGGTCGGAAGGTCTTCCGGGCGGAATTTCTTTGGAAGGAAAAAAACGGTCATTTCGCGCAGACTCCTTTCGAAATGGCTCAGATACCGGGCTTCCTGTTCATTATACAAGGAATCAGGCTTCCTCCCCGCCGCATTATCGGGCTGAACGGTGCGGTGCCAAACGCCTGGTCGCCAGGACACCGTCAACCGTATAAAGCACCACGGCCGTCCAGACGCAGGCAAAAGTGATGACCTGTGTCACGGTCAGGGGCTCATTGTACAAGAATGTACCCAGAAAAAACGAAATCGTGGGGCCGATATACTGCAGGATACCCACGGTCACCAGGCGAAGCCTCCGTGCCCCGTAGGCGAAACAAAAAAGCGGTATAGATGTGACCGCGCCCGTGGCAAGGAGAAGGACATCCCTGTGCACCGGTCCGAGGAGAAAGGCTCCTTGACCGCCCGATGCCAGAAACAAAAGGTAGCCCAGAGCCGGCACGGCCAATACCAGCGTCTCGGCAAAAAGCCCTGAGATGGCGCCTACAGGTGTCACCTTCCGGATAAGACCGTACAATGCAAAGGTTGTCGCCACACCAAGCCCTGCAAGGGGCAGTTTGCCGAAGAGGGCCAACTGGTACGCCAGGCCCGCAGCGGCAACCCCGATGGCGATCCACTGGACTGGTCGCAGGTAGTCCCTGAATACGATGAATCCCAAAAAAACCGTCATCAGCGGGTTGATATAATAGCCGAGGCTGACCTCCAGGACCCTGCCAGCATTTACGGCCCAGATGAAAATCAGCCAGTTCAGCCCCACCGCGACTCCACTCAGCGCGAGTAAAGCTGCAATTCGGGGCCTTTTGAAGATCTCGCCGATTTCCCTGAGACGCCCCTGGACGAGCAAGACGACAAAGACAAAAACCATCGACCAGAATATTCGATGACACAGAATCTCCAGTGCAGGCACATCTTTCAGTTGCTTCCAGAAAACGGGCAAGAACCCCCATGAAGCAAAGGCCGCAACGGCGGCAAAAAACCCTGCCCGCTCCTGCTTTGTCGCGGTTTTTTGATCCTCCATTCAGCGGCCCCCCTTTCTTGCCTTCAGATATCGCCGAAACATTCCTGTAACGGGGATTGTACCGCAAAAGAGAGCCGGCCGGGCTCGGTTCACCCGGCCGGCTCGTCATGGCGGCTTTTTACGTGAACCGCCTTCGTTTCATTCAGGAAAGTTTCTTCTCGGCGGCTTCCAGGGCCGCGCCGATGTCCGCGGCGAATCCCTGTTTCCTGAGCACATTGCCGAAAGCCGAGAGGAAGAACACGACGTTTTCCTTGTTCGATCCGCTTCCCATGAGGCCGATGCGGAGGATTTTCCCCTTCAGTTCACCGAGGCCGGAACCAATTTCGATGGCGTATTCGCTCATGAGGTCTTTTCTGACCTTCGCCGGGTCGATTCCTTCCGGAACAACGACGGACGTCAGGCTGGGCAACCTGAACTTTTCTTCAACGAGAAGGTTCACGCCCAGGGCCCCGAGGCCGTCCCAGAGGGCTTCTGCGTTTGCTCTGTGCCTCATCCACCGGTTTTGAAGACCTTCTTCCGCAATGATCCTCAAGGCTTCATTCAGCCCGTAGATCATGTTCACCGGCGCCGTATGGTGGTAAAACCGCTCCTCTCCCCAATAGCGCATGATCATGGTCAGGTCGAGGTACCAGCTCTGGACCTTTTGCTGCCTGGTTTTGATGAGTTCCACGGCCTTGGGGCCCACCGTCACCGGTGCGAGGCCCGGAGGGCAGGCAAGGCATTTCTGTGTCCCGCTGTAGACCATGTCAAGCCCGAGCCGGTCGACGGGGACTTCCATCCCTCCCAAAGAGGTTACCGCGTCGACGACCATGAACATGCCCGCGTTATGGGCGGTTTTCGAGATTTCCTCCAGGGGCTGGAGCACGCCCGTCGAGGTTTCGGCATGGACGATTCCCAACAGTTTCGCGTCGGGATTGTCCCTGACCGCTCTGGCCACATCTTCGGCATCGATGGGCTTTCCCATGGGAGCCGAAACGGTCACCACATCGGCGCCGCACCGCTCGGCCACATCCACCATCCGGGTCCCGAAAACCCCGTGGGTGCAGACGATAACCTTGTCGCCCCTTTCGATCATGTTGACACAGGCTGTCTCCATGCCCGCACTTCCTGTTCCCGACATGGCCACCGTCAATTCGTTCTTCGTCTGGAAAACATACCTGAGCAGATCCCTTGTCTCATCCATGATGGACACGAAATCCCTGTCCAGGTGACCGAGCGTCGGCTCGGAGAGGGCTCGCAAGACCCTGCTCTCGACAGGGGTCGGTCCTGGTCCAAGCAAAAGCTTTTCCGGGACGTTTCTCCGTGCTTCCAGTTTCATCTTTTCCACCTCCAATGTTTCTCGCCGGTCTCGCAATTTCTTCAGCAAATGCGTTGCCGCTCTTTTCCCTTGAATGACAAGTATAAATCAGGCACCGCCCATACTCCAGTCAATTCGTCCTTTCCTCCGGCCTGCCCCCGATTCTGTCGCGAACGTAGGGGCAGTACACCGCAGCAACCGGGTTATGCCCCAGTTTCCTGTCCTTGGTTACCAGGGTCGTCACCGGAGCTTTCGCATGCCGGTAAAACAGGGAGTCATGCCCGACGCACAGGCCTAAAACCACATGCATCTGGCAACCTTCCTCGTCAAGGATGCGTGCCTGTTCGGCGGGGTTGCATGTTATGGAGCCGATCCATGGGCGTTCGGGCATGTCGAATTTTTCTTTCGGCCATCCTCCCACCTTGCAGCAGACGGAATGTACTTCGAACTCCCTTTCGAGGATTTCCGCGACGACCCGGGCCTCTTGGGCAAGCCCGATGCAAAAGGCCAGTCCGATTCTTTCATACCCCATGCGCCGGCAGAACTCCATGATTTCCTCCAGGCGACAGATCTGTCCGTAGTAAAGCGCTTCAACTTCCGCAGAGACGCGAAAGAGCTTCTGTTCTTCCGGGTCCGAATAGAGTTTTTCACTATCCCTTTCGATACAGGGATCCCCTTCACCGCAGGGCTTCTTCTCGCATCGGTGGCAACGCATCATGCAACCTCCCGTTTCCATGCAAGCGCGGCAACTTGTGTTTCGCCGAATGTTCACCTCATGTACCGATCCGGTGGATTTTCACTCCAGCCGTATTTCTTCCGCCAAATTCTTATTCCGTTTCTTCCAATGGATGGTTTTCTTCGTTGCCGGTTTCTTCCCTTGTGGAAAAAGACACGCTCCGTCTGGCCCTTTCATCCACAACGAGGCGTAGCACATCGGGTCTGGCGTAGTGGCCCACCACATCGAAATCGAACCGGCTTTGGGGAATGAGGGACAAGTCAAGGTCAGCCAGAAGGATGTCCTCCCGGTTTCTTACCGGCCCGGCGAGATATTGGCCCAAGGGTCCGACGATCGCGCTCCCGCCGGTGCAAATGTGATCAGGCTGCTCTTCAAGATCCGAAAAATATTCGAGGTCCTCGGGATACATAGACTTGTGGACATACTGGTTGACGGACAGGACGAAACAGCGTCCTTCCAGGGCAATGTGGCGGATCGTGGCCTGCCATTCCTCTCGTGCATCCGCCGTTGGTGCTACGTAGAGCGTCGTCCCCTTGCCGTATATGGCGGTCCGGGCAAGGGGCATGTAGTTCTCCCAGCAAATGAGGCCCCCGAGCTTTCCATAGGGCGTGTCTACCACAGTCAGCGTGCTTCCGTCGCCCTCCCCCCAGATGATCCGTTCCGATCCGGTCGGCTTCAGTTTCCTGTGCTTTCCGAGCAGGTTCCCGTCAGGACCGAAGTACAGGGTGGCGCAAAAAAGAGTCCCGCCCTCCCGTTCGACGACACCCATGACCAGATAGGCACCGTACTTTTTGGCGGCCTCCCCGAGGGCATAGGTCGTTTCTGACGGAACATCGACACAGTTTTCAAAATATCTTCCGAAGTCCTTCCGGCCCCCTTCAGAGCGGCCGCCCACAACGGTCCCGAAAGAGAGCCCCCTCGGATAGGCGGGGATAAATGCTTCGGGAAAGACAATGATCCTGGCGCTCTCCCGCCCGCAGACATCTATAAGGTCCAGGGCCTTTTCAAGCGTCCTCTTTCTGTCCATGATAACCGGTGCTGCCTGGACAACAGCCGTTCTCACCGCATTCTTCGATGTATCCATGGTGCTTCCCCCCCGCTGTGCGGTATTTTTTCCGTTCCCTCTTGCGATCCCGGGCCTTTGCAATCCCTTTTGGCAGGCAACGGAAGGAAAAACGCAGACGAAACACGCTTTTTATTCATCATACACCAGGCCGGCCTTTCAGGAGTCGGTGAAAGAAATGAATCCGGACCGGCCAAAAAGATGGACAGGGCCGACTTTCGGCCCTGTCCATCCTAAAATGCGGGCGTCGCAAGAACGCCGCCGTGTTACCGGATCAAAATCACTCGCCTTTTTGTACACTTTCAAGGGTGTCAGCCAGAATCTCGAGCACCCTGTCGATCATTTCCCGTGAAATTGTCAGGGGCGGTTCGACACGGATTGTTTTCGAATTGATCATGGTCCCCGCGACGAGGACACCTCGTTTGAAAAGCCCCGAAGCCACGGCATACCCCTTTTCATTGGAGGCGAACTCCATGCCGATCAGAAGTCCCTTGCCCCGGACCTCCCGGAACACGTCGGGGTACTTCCTGCCGACCTCGTCGATGCCCTCCATGAAATAGGAACCGTTTTCCTCGGCTTTTTCGCACAGGCTTTCTTCGAAAATAACGTCAAAGGCCGCAATGGCCGCCGCACACGCCAGCGGGCTGCCCCCGAAGGTGGTTGAGTGCAGAAAGGAGTTGGGCATCCACTTCTTCCAGACTTCTTTCGTCCCGAGCACCGCGCCTGTCGGCATGACTCCGCCGCCAAAGGCTTTCCCTACGGCCATCAGGTCAGGTGCGACATCTTCGTGGTCGCAGCACCAGAGTTTCCCGGTACGGCCCATCCCGGTCTGGACTTCGTCGAAGATCAAAAGAACTCCGTGCCTGTCACAAATTTCACGGACATCCCGCAAATATCCGGAGGGCGGGACATTGACACCGCCTTCACCCTGTATCGGCTCAATGATCACCGCGGCGATGTCGTTGCCCGTATAGGCCGACGCCATGATCTTTCTTTCCACCGCTCCGGCATCCCCGTATGGAACGTGGTGAAACCCGGGGACAAGGGGCAGGAAGGGCTCCCGAAACATCGCTTTCGAGGTGGCGCTCAAGGAGCCCATGCTTTTCCCGTGAAAGGCACCGATCGTCGAGATGATGCCTGCCTTTCCCGTATGGAGTCTTGCCAGCTTCAGGGTTGCTTCAACACTTTCCGTCCCGCTGTTGGTAAAAAAGGAGTATTGAAGATCCCCCGGCGAGGCAACGGAAAGAATCTCCGCAAGCTTCCCTCTGAACGGGTCCAGAAGCTCCTGGGAACTCAGTGTCTGCCGCCTGAGCTGATCCGTCAGCGCCTTCAGGATTTTCGGGTGCCTGTGTCCGCAGTTGAACATTCCGTAACCGCCAAGGCAGTCAATGAATTCCCGGCCGTTTATATCCATGAAGGTGGCGCCGCGGTCCTCCCATTCCAGTGCGGTATAATCCGTCGAGACCGATTTGCGGTATTCAAGGAACCCGGGATTCAGATGCTCCCGGAAATTCTTGACCGTATCTTCAATCAGCTGTTTTTTTTCATTTTCTTCAAGGCTGGTTTTCGAAATCAGCCCCAGCGCATCCCGTGTCAACTTCCTGACTTTCATTCCCCTGTTTTTCAAGCAAAACCTCCTTGTGTATCGCCCGAAAACATCTAGCTTATGAGTCCTATGGACTTCAGATACTCCGCAGCGATGTCCTCCGGCGCTTCGCCTTCGTCATGACGGCCGTTCAGCCCTGACATGGTCGCTTCGTCAATCTTTCCGCTCAGCTTTTCCAGAACATCCAATACTGCCGGGTATTTTTCAAGCATGCCCATATCAACGATGTAGGCGGCATGGTAATCCGGGAAAAATTTCCTGTCGTCTTCAAGCATCACCAGGTCAAGCTTGGCAATTCTCGGATCCGTCGAATAGGCGGCTATGACGTCAACTTCCTTGTTGTCAATTGCCCTGTACATCATCGAATACTGCATGGGGAGCACATCGTCAAACTCAATCCCGTAGGCTTCTGACCATCCCGGATAGGCATCAGGGCGGGTGTCGAAATTTTCGTCTCCGCCCAGTTTCCATTCGCCCGCATATTCCTCGAGATCCGAAGCCTTTTCGAGTCCGTACTTTTCCGCCGTTTCACGCCTGACGGCCATGACATAGGTGTTATTGAAACCCACGGGCCTTGCCCAGGTTATGCCGAAGTTTTCTTCGAATCCTTCCTTGACCATTTTGAAAGATTCTTCAGCCGTGAGGTTAGGGCCCTCATATCTCAGGATCCCCGTGATCTGTGTCCCGGTCCAGCCGGGATAAATATCCACTTCTCCATTGACCATGGCTACATGAAGCGGGTTTTCGGAGATGAAACTCGTCGTAATCTTCGTGTCCAGTCCTGTGTATTCATCAATCAAGTGTTTTGCCATCCAGGCAAGAACAATCGGTTCATTTATGGTCTGTGCCGCAATTCGGACGGTCCCCTCGTACTCTTCCGGCGTCTCGGCCGCAAGGACTTTTCCCGAGAGTCCTCCCGAGGTCATCAAACTCACGATCAAAACAAGCGTCATTGCCATTTTCACAAAATTTCGCATGCACACACTCTCCCTTTTCAAAATTTGACTTCTCCTCCAGCGCTGTTTTCAAACAGCGTCACGGATCCGGTAATCTCAGAAATCTTGGGATCATCAGGCAAGAAACAAGATCCAGGTTCGCTTTAAAGCGTCCGGCGACATTGCTGCGTAGTGTGGAAGCATTCTTCCGGGTATCGGGCAGGAAAACATGCAAAGTTAACTGTCAACAGCATGACATCAATTATTCATTTCGTCAAACAAAAATGCCGAATTCCTGCGAAAAGCGACGATTTCCGGGCATAATCAGCACTCATTGAGGTTGACGAAGCATGCAAAAGATCTTCAGCTTACCCGTTGAAAGACAGCGCTCCTCCAGCGCCCGGAAGCCGAATTTCTCGTACATTCCTGCCGTATCAGACCGAAACGTTTCCAGATAGCAGGGCAGCCGGATCGCGTCGAGCCTGGAAAGGCCTGATTCCAAAAGGTGTCTGGCAAAGCCTTTCCCCTGAAAGGAAGGATCCACGGCAAGCAGGAAAAGATACCAGTGCGGGAAAGGAGCCAGTCTTTTCTGGAGAGCCACAACCTCCGCATTGACGGCCTCATACCGCTCCATGATCCGCCGGCCCAGACGCAGACGGGCACGCAGCACTCCGGCCCTTCTCTGGTACCAGGCGGGTTCGGGAACACCTGCCGGGGAGAACCAGACCGCAGCGGCTTCACATTTTTCTGAAACCGCCTCGGCGCGCCCGTAAAGAACACCAAGCCGCACCATGTAGCGGAAGAGCGCCGGACCACCTGTTTCCCATTTATCAGGCGAAGACAGTACAAATTCATAAAACGGGTCCTTTCTGAAAGCCATCATCATCGTTCGTGTCAGAAGATCCACGTGTTCGAGACCGCACTGTTCAGGATTCATAAAAAAACCTCCCTGGTTTCGGACAACCTGCTTCGAAGTATTCAGGATATGTCCAAACAGGATACCACTTTGATAGGATGGAAGAAGCGAAGGGAGTGATCGGCATGACGGCTTTTGACGTGCTCATCGTCGACGCCCAGAACGACTTCTGCCATCCCGGCGGGTCTTTGTTTGTCCCCGGAGCGCCTGAAGACATTTCAAGGCTCTGCATTCTTCTGGACAAGCTCATCGAAAAGGGGGACTTGAGAAATTTCCACATCACCCTCGACACCCACTGTGTCACAGATATCTCCCATCCCGCTTTCTGGCGCGACGAAAGAGGGAATCCACCTGCACCATTCACACAGGTCGGACCAGAAGACCTGGCATCGGAGAAATGGACGCCGGCCGACGCCGAAGCAAAAGACAGGGTCGCCAAATACCTGCGGAAGCTGGAAGCCATCGGGAAATACCGCCACACCATTTGGCCCGAGCATTGCATTCTCGGTTCCTGGGGGCACCTCATGGAAGAAAGGGTCCATTCCCGGTTAACGGGCTGGGAACGCCGTGAGGTTAAGCGTGCCGATTACATCCTGAAAGGGATGAACCAATGGACGGAACATTACTCCGTCCTCAAGGCCGAAGTGGAAGACCCTGAAGACCCCGGGACCGGACTGAACCGCCGCCTCCTCGAAGACTTCGCCTCGGCGGAACGGGTCCTCGTTTCGGGGCAGGCCCTGAGCCACTGTGTGGCGAACACGATCAGAGACATGATCGAGGCAATGGATGATCAAACTCTGCAAAAACTCGTCCTGCTTGAAGACACCACAAGCAACGTGCCGGGATTCGAGGATTTCGGCGAGAGGATCCTCCAGGAAGCACGACGGGCCGGAATAACGGTTTGCACAACGAATGACATCTGAAGGCCCCCTCAAATGCCTCCGGACTTTCACGAGACAGCCGGGCCTGCAGGCCCGG
>JBNGCT010000011.1:0-27545 GCA_049974965.1 Thermovirgaceae bacterium | reverse complement strand
CCCGGCGGATCCGCCGGGGCCTTGCTTGTTCTGCCGTTGCCCTTTCCAAGTTGATGTCGGCGGTTTTTTTCGGATCAAATCGAGATCATTGCCTTGCCGGACTTCATCCATTCCGTGAGGAATTCCCCGGTGTAGAAGACTTCGATGTCAAGGTCTTCGAGTTTTTCGACGGCGCCAAGGTTCTCGGCGCATTTTTTGCAGGCAATGGTCCTGATGCCTTTTTCCCTGAAGCTTTTCAGAGTTTCCCCTACTGTTTCGTCTTCGACGGCAAGCTTTGTTGCCGCACCCCACACGAGCAGTGTGACATTCTTCCACCATCCCTGCAGTTTCGCATTAAGGGTGTACATGAAGACCATGTTGTCTACCGTCTCCCGCTCTGCTGTTGTCCACAGGACGAGGAGCTTGTCGGAATCTTTCGAGTCCACGGCATTCGACCCCCTTTTCGATCATGCCTTCAGTTTACATCAAGCGTTAAGTCACGCCCACAGACGGACGATTTATCCTGGATACGTACGGGTTCGGAGGAGTGGAATCAATCTTGACATGGAAAGAAAGACGGTTTAGTGTATGCATGAAAATGCGGAATTCGATGAAACATTCAGAAATGTTTTTTTGCTTGTACAAAGGACTTGCCAATGATCTTTTTGCGCTGAATTTGGACTGATGGTCTTTCATGTATTCCGTAGAGGTGGCGAAGGTGAAGATCAGGGTATGCCCATCGGCATTTTAGGGCATTGTTAAATTCTGTTTGCCTGGAGGTAATCTCGAATGAGTCACGCAGGTATCATTTTGACTGGACATTCACTGACAATCGAGGATATTGTGAAAGTAGCCCGCGAAGGTGCTTCGGTGGAACTTGACAGCGAAGCCGCATCCTTTGTCAAACGCGGCGCCGAAATGGTGCAGGAATGGGTCGATTCCGAAAAGGTCGTTTACGGTGTCTCCACGGGATTTGGCGACCTGGCGAATGTCACCATTTCTCCCGAACAGTCCAGGACGCTTCAGGAAAACCTCCTCAAGAGCCATGCCTGTGGCGTCGGGGAAGATCTGCCCGAAGACGTGGTTCGTGCGACGATGCTGCTGAGGGTCAACACCCTTATCAGGGGATTTTCCGGCATTTCCCTCGAAACGCTTAACCAGCTCGTCAGTTATCTGAATCTCGGGATTCATCCTGTCATTCCAAACCAGGGATCCGTCGGTGCCAGCGGCGATCTTTGTCCCCTTTCCCATCTCGCCGTCTCCCTTCTCGGAATCGGGGAGGTCAATTACAAGGGGCGAAGAATGTCCGCGGAAGAAGCATTGAAGGAAGTGGGCCTTGAACCCATTCGCCTGAATCCCAAGGAAGGGCTTGCGCTGAACAATGGAACGACGGCGCTTACCGCTCTTGCTGTGCTTGTCGCCCATGATGCCGGGAAGCTGGTCAAAACGGCCGACATTTCGGCGGCCCTTTCACTGGAAGCGCTTCACGGCGTGCCCTTTGCCTTTGACAAGCGCACCCATGAGCTTCGCCCCCATACGGGACAGAAGAACGTCGCCGAAAATGTGCGACGGTTGATTGACTCAAGCGAGATCATCGAAAAGCACAAACATGAAAGGGTTCAGGACGCCTATTCCCTTCGTTGCGTTCCCCAGGTTCACGGGGCAACAAGGGACGCCCTTGAATACGTCATCCAGAAACTCGAGATCGAGATCAATTCCGTCACGGACAATCCGATCATTTTCCCTGCAGACAAGGATGTTATCAGCGGCGGTAACTTCCACGGACAACCCATTGCCATTGCAATGGACTTTCTCGGCATCGCCACGGCTGAAATCGCCAGCATTTCAGAACGCCGCGTCGCCCGTCTTGTAGACCACAAGCTTTCGGGACTGCCTCCGTTTCTCGTGGAAGACAGCGGTGTGAACAGCGGGTTCATGATTCCCCAGTACGTCTGTGCAAGCATCGTGTCCGAAAACAAGACCCTTTCGCACCCGGCGTCGGTGGATTCGATTCCCACGTCAGCCAACCAGGAAGATCACGTATCGATGGGATTCTGGGCTTCCCGCAAGGCTTCACAGATTCTGGAGAACGCCTTCAAGGTCCTTGGAATCGAGGTCATGGCAGCCTGTCAGGGTGTCGAGTTTTCGGCGCCCCTCTCAGCCGGGGCCGGGACCAGAGCAGCCCATGAGGCTTTCAGGAAGGAAGTCCCCTACTTGAAGGAAGATGCTTTCCTCCATCCGCTAATCAAGCGTTCCGTGGAGTTGGTAAAAAACGGCGATGTGCTAAAAGCCGTTGAAGCGCAGATCGGAGAACTGTTGTAGGTGAAAGAAGGTCCCGGCCTCTGGAGGCCGGGACCTTCTTTTTTGCAGGCATCAGGATGTAACTTTCTCGTCGACCTTGTCCGGTGCGTGGCACCCGCCAAGCTGATAATAGAGACATCGTTTCCCCAGGCAGGGAGTGCACGGGGTGTTCTGGAGTTCCCTTTCCTCATCTCCCAAAAGGAGGATCGAACATTCCGATTTCCTCGGATGCATAATATTATGGTCGTTGAGGTGGATGCCGAGCACTTTGCTTGCACTGGTCAGGTTGAAGACCGCTGGAATGAGTTCCGATCCTTTTCTTCCGCCGCCGGGGTAGTGATCCAGCATCGGATAGAGCCCGAAAGCCGATTTTGCGCTTTCCCTGACGATTTCCCTGAGTTTGAGGTGCATCTCGTTCAATAAAAGGGATGCGGCAACATCTATCAGGAGGGCCTTGAGGTTGTTGCCCCCCTTCGAAAATTCCGTAACTTTCTTTTCGATTGCGTCGCCTATGGTCCAGGCCATCAGAGCAGTTTTCGAGCTCTTTTCCAAGGACTCCTTGAAATCAGGCCCCGTTCCCGACTCGATGGCGTTTCCGAATCTTTCGAGCAGTATCTCAAGAGGGACGAAACCGATCTGTCCCCTGGGGTGGAGCAGTTCATCACAGGTGGGGCTTCGCCAAAACTCCATAAAGGAGTCAAAGGCCTTCCGTGCCCCGGTGCTCTTTTTGCTGTATTGCTCTTCCAGTCTCTTGAGATTGACATTGACCCGGACGTTCTCAACTTTTTCACAGCTTCCGGGTTTTTGCCCGTCATGGTTTTGCAGACAGATCGAAAAGTCCTTCATTTCCGACTTCCCTCCTGGGTTCTCCCGTTGCAATCTTTGGGCCTGGCAAGCATCTCCCGCCTGTGGGAGTAGACGATGACGTTTTTGATCGACAGACCCATTATAAGGGAGTGTCCCGGAAAGTTTGCCCCTGCAGAGCGTTCCCCAGTCAGCAGCCAAGTCAAAAAGCTGCTGTAAATTCGGACTCGGTTACGGTGCACAGGAAAAGCCTCGGTTATTTTATTTCCCCTGTAATAAATCCGCTCGTGGGGAATAATGCCCTGTTTCGCGTCGGGTACAGTGTACTAGAGCTCGTAAGGCTTACCTCAGAATCATTTTCGCTGAAATTATGGCGCAGTTACACGACAACTTCAAAAGCGGACTCTTGAAGGAGAGCAATAGTTCACATAACTTGCAGTGTGAGAAGAAAGTCTAAAATAAGTGCAAAATGTATGACCTGCTGTATGCATAAAATTTTCTGTGACCGCAAAAGCTTTTGATTCGGCATGTACGATTTTTTGACACCTGTGCTTTTCTTTTGAAAAGACTTTCGATTTTTTAAAGGCGTTACTGATAGGAAAGGTGAATCGGCTTTTTGTTTCTGGATGCCGAAAAGACATGAACGAGAGAATGGAGGTTTTCCCCAATGAACAAAATGTTCGAATATGTCAACGAACTTGGCAGGACGCCGGTCATTCCGCTTTTGGGGTTCCCGGGACTCAAGTTTTTGGGTAACGCTATCAGCCAGGGGGTGAGGGATGCACAGATTCAGTTCAACGGGATGGAGGAGAACTTGCGGAGATATGATGTGGATGCGCTCTTCCATCTCATGGACCTCACCGTCGAGGCTGAAACCCTGGGAGCGGAGATCCGGTTTCCCGAGGATGAATCGCCTTCGGTCAAGGTCCATCCCCTGAAAGATGTTGGACAGCTGAAGGAACTGGCGATCCCGGACCCCGGAAAAGATGGAAGGATGCCGGTATTTGCCGAAACAGTCAGGAAGATGAAGACCGGACTTTCCGTTCCCGTCGGGGCCTATGTCATCGGGCCCTACACCCTGGCGGGAGAAATGATGAAGGTAGAGAACACGCTGAGGGCGACAATCAAGGATCCGGCGGGATTGAAAGAGATACTGGCCTTCATGACGGAAGTGATAACGCCCTATGCCAGGTCTCTTGTCGAATCGGGAGCAGACATCCTGACGATTCTCGAACCGACGGCATCCATGCTTTCACCGAAGCAATTCAGGGAATTTTCCGGGAATTACGTGAGGGAGATTTTCGATGCCCTGCCCGAGTGCATGACGGTCCTGCATATTTGCGGGAACACGACATATATTCTCAAGGAGATGGCAGCCACCGGTGCCGAAGGTTTGAGCCTCGACACTGCAGTCAAGTTCGACGAAGTGATTGACAGCGTTCCCGATTCGGTACTTATCGGAAATATCGATCCCGTCAGGGTGATGCTGGACGGGACACCGGAGAAGATTTACGAAAACACGTTGGACCTCAGGAAGAAGATGAAGGGCCACAATAATTTCATTCTCAGCACTGGTTGCGATCTTCCTCCAAAAACACCGCACGAAAACATTCAGGCCTTTGTGGAGGCAGGCAAGGCAAAAATATGACGCAACAGGGGTGCCCGGTTTCCTTCTCATGACCGGGCATTTATCGTTACGGGAAATCAGATACAATGGACCCGTGATGCCAGATTGCAGGAAGTGAAACGACGCCTCGCATCCTCCGTCGCAGATTGATGGAGTGGAGGGAAAAGCTTGACATATCAGGCGAAATTTCTGGGAACTCCGGCTTTTTACTCGGATGGGAAAGAAATATCCTTTCCTTTCCTGAAAGCCCGTATACTGGCACTCTTGCTGGTTGAAGAGGGCACGATGCATCGTGACCGCGTCAGCTCCCTCCTCTGGGGAGACAAGACGACCGATGCGGGACGCCGTAACCTCAGCAACGCCCTGAGCGCAATCCGCAATCTGGCACCTGTTTTCATTTCACGCGGAAGATCCATCGGTTTGGATCCGAAGGTAAAGATAGGAAAAGACCTCGACCTTTTGAAGAAGGTGGACCAGCTCCCCTGGGAGGATCTTGAATGTCTTTGCAGACCCTATCTGGATCTCCCTGAGCTTGATGACTGGCCGGTATTCAATGAGTGGCTCCGGGATCGCCGCAGCAGGTATCGTAAAATGCTCGCCGAAGGCATCAAGAAACGGGCCGACCTCATGCGCAGCAAGGGAGCCGATGCCGCTTTCCAGGACGCAGTCAGGTGCTTCGAGAAACTGGCGGAACTGGAGCCTTACGACGAAGATATTCACGGCGAGCTGGCTCACCTATACATCAAGGCTGACCGGAAAATCGACGCCGTCCGGGTGGCACGAAACTTTTCAAGACGAGTCGAAGAAGATCTCGGAGTCCAGTCAAATCTGGAGGAGGTCTTGTCCGGAGACAAGCAGGCACGCCGTGTCAAGGGATCGAAGATCAGGACGAAACTGGCCGAAGATGATCCGCTCTTGCGGAATTCGGAAGTTCTCAAGCTTCTGGATTTTTTCTGCCGAAGCGACAATGCCGACAAGTCTCTCTGCGGTTTCGTCTGGGGCGAAGAGGGAATAGGCAAAGGAACGCTTCTCAACGAGGTCAAAAACCGTCTGAAGAATAATGGATGGACCTGCCTGACGGTTCGCTGCTACCAAGAAGAAATGGAACGTCCCATGGCCCCTTTCCTTCATCTTCTTCGGAGACTCGGCTGCCGGCTTCCTGATGATGATGAAAACTTTTCCCCCACGGATCTGACGTACTTTCGGGTTGCCGAACGCATTCTGGAACATCTTGCATCAAGAGGACCTGAGGACCAGCGAATCCTTGTGATCGAAAACCTGCAATGGATGGACAAGGCCTCCTGGATGATTCTTGAATCCATCATCTGGAATGAATCCTTTTCCAGGAAACTCCTGATTTCGGGCTACGAAGAAGTGCGCTCGACCTTCATGTTGCGTACCGAGATTGCAGGAGAACCGATCGAAACGCTGGAAATCCATCTCGACAGGTTCGATCTCGAACAGACCGGGCAAATCTGCCGGCACCTCCGCCCGGACCTGGTCTGGTCGGAACAGCGCGTTGCAGAAGTGTACAGTCAGACTCAGGGGACGCCTTTCTTTATCAGGCAGCTGTTGACGCCTCAGGAGGAAATTCCCGAAACCGGATTCGAAGAAGACACCGATTCTCTCCGGACAACGAATCTTTTCGAGGCCAGGATCGAAATGCTGGACGGTGATGACAGGCTTTTTCTTGAAGGTCTGGCCGTTTTCCCCGAACCGGTGACCCTTTCCCAGGTTACGACACTCCTCGATCTTTCGGAAATCAATGTTTCGACCCGGCTGGAACAAGTCGAGTTGCAAGGCCTTTTGCGGGAACATCCCGAAGAAGGTGGGGAAATCCTGTATTATTTTGCTCATCCCAAAATCAGGGAAGCCCTGCTGGAAAAGATGCAGCCCACCCGACGGGCCGCATTGATCAAAAGAGTCGTTGAGATTCTCGAACAGCAGTTTTCCGAGGGTGAAGAGAACGGGGGGGCCTTTGCCAGGATTGCCGAGCTTTGTCGCAAGGGGGGCTTCCGGTACAAGGAGATATACTGGCGAATCAGGGAGCTGAAAGTGCATTTCAAGACATCTCACGAAGTTTTTCCCTCGTTGACCGATCAGGAACTGAAACGTCATGTTCCCATGGCCGAAGACACGGATTTTACGGAATATTCCATTTCGGAGGTACGTTCGCTTCTCGACAGACAGGTCCGGAATTACGGGCATACGCCCGAATACAATACCCTGGAGCGTGAGCTGCTGGTCCTCGAAGGGGCATACCTGTGGTGGAGCGGCCGGTACGAAGAAGCGCTTGAAACGCTCACCGAAGCGTACCGCAGAGCCCGAAAGGGAGATGCCGACGAACAGGTGGAAGTCCTTCAGCAATTGTGTTATCTCGCCATCCAGACCGACGACGTGACCAGGCTTTTCCCCTTTGCCCGCGAGATGTACCGGCTTGCCTTGGGGCACAGGTTGCATGTTGCCCTGGGAACGGCTTTGCGATTTCTTGCCATCGCCCAGATCATGAACAATCGTCCGGAGGTCGCTTCGAAACTGCTCAGGATGTCCACGAAAGTTTTCGAAAAAATCGAGGAGCAAGGTCCAGGCTATACTCTGCCTCTCATTGCGGCCGAACATTTTCGAGGGGATATCCTGATGGCGGAAGGTGACAGGGAAGGAGCCCTGAAGCTTTACAAAAACTGTGTCCGCATGGGTGAGTCCCTGGGCATCCACAGGGGTATGGGGCTCTCCCTGGCGAAGTCGGGGTATTGCCTCTGCCTGCTCGGGGAGTTTGATGAAGCTGAAAAGATGCTTCGTCGACTTGAAGGATTCTATTTCCAGTTGAACTCCGATCAGGATGGGGGCCTGCAGGGCGGTGGAATAGCCTTCAGTCTCCTGGCTTTGATTGCAGGCCTCAAGGGTGACTGGGCCAAAAGCCGCGAATACTTCGAAATTACGGAACGACTGCTCTCGCAGGCACAACGACCAACCTGGCTGGCCATTTACTATTGGGCCAAGGCCGAACTCATCAGGAAAGGGAGCTTTATCCCTTCTGATTTTGTTTCTGACGTCCTTGACGAGGAAGAAGCCTATTATCGCAACAAGGTGGCACAACTGGGACCCCGTGTCGGCTGGATCCACTGAGCTTGTTGCGGCCAAAAATCCCTTAACGAGAGAATTCTCCTTTCTTTTTTCGTAATTCCGCAAAAAAGCCCATAAACGAAAGAGCCTTTTCCCGGGGTAAATTTTCCTCGGGAAAAATATTTTTTGCACTCCTTTGATGGACAGCCATTATAGTTCCCTCATAAGATACGCAAATAATCCCATCAAGGAGGGTGTCAACATGTCTATTGAAAAAGTTCGTCAGTTCTTGGTCGAAGGGGAAGGGGAAAGTGCCAGCTCGCTTGTCCAGGAACTGATCGATAAGGGAACGGATCCCCATGAGATCATGGACGGCCTGACGGAAGAAATGGCAATACTGGGTGAGAAATTCGAGAATTTCGAGGTTTTCCTCCCGGACCTCATGGTTGCAGGGGATACCTTCATGCAGATCATGGATGTCCTCAAGGAGCATCTTGTTGCAAGGGACACTGATCAGGTTCCGGCCACGGTTGTCATCGGAACCGTCAAGGGTGACTACCATGAAATCGGAAAGAATATCGTCGGCATCATGCTTCAGGCGCACGGATTCAATGTCGTCGACCTGGGTGTCGACGTGGACCCCGTTGAATACATGGAGCAGGCAAGGAAGAACAACGCCGATGCCGTGGGGCTTTCCGCTTTGATGACCACGACCATGCCGAACCAGGAAGAGTTCATCAAACTTCTCGCCGAGGCGGGGGAGAAGGACAAATACCTTGTTTGCATCGGCGGAGCCCCGACATCGCCGGAGTGGTCCGAGAGAATCGGAGCCGACATCTGGTCCTTTGACGCCTTCGAATTTGTCGACAAGCTCAAGGCGGCTCTGAACCGCTAGCAGGTCAGGCTCAGCGGGTAACTTTGTAAGGAACTTCTGCCAGTAAAACTAAGGAGGGTGTCAACATGTCTACGTTTAGAATGTGGGAGGTTTTCTCCAAGGTCGAAGACGGGCCGTTTTACAAGAACCAGAACGAATGGATGATGAAATCATTCATTCCCGAAATGCGAAGGGTCGTCAAGGAGCATGACATCAAATGGGACGGCAAAACGATCGTCAACTGCGACGATGACCTTGCCGACAGGCTCTGGGAGGCTGCAAAAGATTTCTTCATCTCCGTGGGTGTCTATCACGCAGATCATCACAGGGTGATGAAATTTACCGAATCCGAGGTTGATGAAGTGCTTTACACGAAACAGCCGAGTTACATGGTCGGCGCCGGTCATGATCAGCGCTGGCTTCGGGTTCGTTCCGTGGAAGACAAGGAGAAACGCCCCTTCCATCTTTTCAGCCCCGATGCGAACTTCAGCACCGACATTCACAAGAAAGCCTGCATGGCCTATTTGAAAGAACCGATGCTTGACGGTCTCTGTGCGCCTTTGATCGAGGACTTCATGGGCCGCAAGGCTACTTCGCAGAGCCCCACCGAAGTGGCGGCCGCCATGGAACACGCCATGAACCTCAGGGACGCGCAGCGCCTTGTCGGCAAACCCGATGTCTGGACCGTTTCCGTTGGGACCGCCGAGACCGACCAGGCCCAGATCGCTGCGGCAAACCCGGCCTGGGGAGTGCGCCAGTCCCATCTTGACGGACGCATGGTTTCCATCCTCACGGAGATGACGACCAGCGACGCAATGTTGAACAAGTCCCTTCATTACCGCTCCTACGGCAATGTTTTCGGAAACCTGTGCGGCGCCATTTTCGGCGGCCATGCCGGCGGCACGGAAGCCACTGCGATTCTCCAGACAGCTTACAACATTCAGGGAGCCTGCCTCTATGGTTCGAACTGGGCGCTCAACTTCCCCTTTCATCTCAAATGGCAGTCGACGACCACCAGGGCCCTTCTCTGGATCCAGAGCATGCTGAGCCAGGCCATGTCCAGAAACTCCAACCTTATCTACCTCAACAACCTCTTTGCAAATGCGGGTCCCGGGACGGATCAGCTTTACTGGGAATGTGCCAACCACGCCCTTGCGACTGAGAGTTCCGGAGGCAATCCCTGGGGTGCCGCGACTTGTCGCAACAAGTTCACCGACCACGCGACGCCGCTTGAATCACGGTTTTACCACGAGTGTTCCGAAGCTTCCTTCAAGATGCGCCTCGACAGGGCCAAGGCTGACGAAGTGTGCCAGAAGATCATGGAGAAATACGAGTCCCTTATCCCCACAGACAACTACGGCAAAACGATCCAGGAAGTCTACGACATGGAACGCCTGGTTCCGCGCCAGGAGTACCTCGATCAGTACTATCGCATGAAAGACGAGCTCAACAAGATGGGAGTCGAGTTTCCGTATTAGGAATTTGACGGACTTGTCTTTCCCGCAGGGACAACGCGAAAGGGGACTTCCCGAAAGTCCCCCTTTCGTGTTGCCAGAATACAGCAAGGGGTGAGAACCCATGACGATGACGGGAAAAGAGAGAGTGCTTCGTGCCCTTCAGTTTCAGGACGTCGACAGGGTGCCCTGGGTACCCTTTACGGGAGTGCATGTCGCCAAGCTGGTAGACACCGATGCAGAAACGCTTCTCAAGGATGCCGACGTTCTCGTGGAGGGCGTGAAAACAGCCGCAGAACGCTATTGCGCCGATGGCGTCTGCTCGGCTTTTGATCTTCAGGTCGAAGCGGAGGTTTTGGGCTGCGAACTACGCTGGGCCAAAAACAATCCTCCTTCCGTAGTCGGTCATGTCCTGGCCGACAAATCAGTTGCAGATCTTCCGGAATTCACCAAAGAGGACGGACGCCTTCCCATCGTTTTCGAGGCGACCCGTCGTCTCGTGCAGGAGATCGGAGATGAAACAGCCGTTTTCGGTCTCTGCTGCGGTCCCTTTACGTTGGCCCTTCATCTCAGGGGGTCGGCGTTCATTATGGATATGGTGAAAAAGCCCGAAAAGGCCAAAGAGGTCCTTGAGCATTGTGCCGAGATCACGCGCAGGATGGGCGAATGGTACATGGAGACGGGGGCACATGTCGTGGCTGTCGTGGATCCCATGACAAGCCAGATTTCCCCCAAGCATTTCGAGACCTTTGTGACTCCCTATGTCAAGCCTGTGATAGATGAAGTAAACGACAGGGGCGGCATCGTAACTCTTTTCTGCTGTGGCAACGCTACGAAGAACATCGAGTTGATGATGCAGGCAAAGCCGCATGCCATCGCTTTTGACGAGCAGGTAGACCTGGGTTTCGTAAAAGACCTTGCCCACAAGTATCAGGTCGCCTTTGAAGGAAACATTCCCCTGACCACGACCCTTCTTTTCGGATCGCCCAAGGAATGTGTGGAAGACGCCGGAAAGCGCATGGAGACTGGTGGCAGGAAAGGCTATATTCTCTCTCCGGGCTGCGACCTTCCCTTCGATACCCCCGTCTACAATCTTGAAGCCGTGGGACGCTATGCAACGCTGGGAGAAGAGCCCTCGGAAACCCAGGGTTTTCTCTCCCTTGAAGATGCCCTCGCTCATGCCGAAGAATCCGGGGAAGTCCTTGAGGATGTGGAAATTGAACCCGGCAAGGTTTTTGTTGAAATCGTCACTCTCGATTCCGAGGGGTGCGCGCCCTGTCAGTACATGTGTGAAGCCGTCGCCGAGGTTGCGCCCCATTATGGCGACAAACTCACATGGCGCGAGTCCCTCATCAAAAGCGCTTCAGGCATCATGCGGACCAAGGAGCTGGGCGTGTCAACACTCCCCACGATGCTCATAAACAATGAAGTGGTCTTCGACAATATCGTCCCGACTCCGGAAGAACTGATGAGAGAGATCGACAAAAGGCTCGAGTAAAGCTCGAGAAAGTCATTCACCCCGCCGCAGGAAGACAACGCCCCTGCGGCGGGTTGGAACATTAAGGAAGGGACGTCGATGAGCGAAAAATCCTTCAAAGTCACCTTTAACCCTTCAGGCATCACCGTCGAAGCGCGAAGCGGTGAGACAATTCATGAAGCTGCCGCAAGAGGGGGAGTCCAGATCGCCCGCCCTTGCGGTGGATCAGGGGTTTGCGGTAAGTGCCGCGTCAAGGCCAGAAGTTGTGTTGGTCCTCCCACCGAGACCGAAAAGAGGGTGCTGGGTAAAGAGGCCCTTGATGAGGGGATACGCCTCGCCTGCATGGCCAGAATTTCGGGGGAAGGCGAAATCCTCGTTCTTGATGAGGTCGACAACAAGGGTTCAAAGATTCTTTCCGAAATTTCCGAGGAGCAGCTTTCCTGGCAACCCGATTCGAAAGGCTATGGAGCAGCCTTTGACATTGGAACCACCACTGTCGTCGCCTATCTCCTCGATCTTGAGAGACACCGCCTGATCGATAGCATTTCCTTTTTAAATCCTCAAATCACCTACGGGGACGATGTCATTTCGAGAATTTCCTATTCTTCGTCGGAAGGCGGTCTTCACCGGCTGCAAAAAGTGATGGTTCACGAGATGAACCAGCGGCTGGAAGAGATGGCATCGAGAAATAATATCGAACTCCACGAGATATGCCAGATCACCGTTGTCGGCCACGCGGTCATGGAACATCTTCTTGCGGCCATATCCCCCGAAAGCATTGGTGTCAGTCCTTACAAGCCGGAATTCCTTTCTTTGCCGCCCATGGAGGCAGCCTCTCTGGGGCTCGAAATCAATCCTGAAGGACGAATCAATTTCCTTCCGAACGTAGCGGGATATGTAGGCGCGGATATCGTTTCCGGTGTTTCCGTAACCGGCATCGCCGATTCTCCCGCTGTCCGCCTTTTTGTGGATACGGGGACGAACAATGAAATCGTACTGGGTTCCAGTGAAGCGATATATTGCTGTGCCACCGCCGCCGGACCTGCCTTCGAGGGGGCCCGGATAGGGAGCGGCATGAGGGCCGCGCCGGGCGCGATCGAAAAAGTCTATCGCGACGAGGACCGCATTGTCGTCGAAACCATTGAAGATGCACCAGCCAGGGGAATATGCGGCTCCGGGCTGGTTGATGCTGTTGCCGTGCTCCTTGACGGCGGCATAGTTGATAGGAAAGGGAGGATGGTCTATCCCGAAGAATGTGACGACCCCTGGATCCGGGAGCGAATGGACCGAGGCCCTGATGGTATTCTCCGCATCCTCCTGGCAGAAGGAGAAAAGCCTGTTTACATCACACAGAAGGACATTCGTGAAGTACAGCTGGCGCTGGGGGCCGTCAAAGTGGGAATTGAAGTGTTGCTTGAAAGGGCAGGGCTGACCCTGGACGAAATTGATGAAGTGTTGCTTGCAGGGGCTTTCGGCAACTATATCGATCAGGAAAGCGCGGTCAGGGTTGGTCTGTTGCCCCCGGTGCCCCTCGAAAAGATCCGTGGAGTCCGCAATGCCGCCGGCCGTGGCTCCGTTGCAGCCCTTGCCTCGGCTCCATTTTGGGAGAAGACGCATTCAGTGGCACGGAAGATGCATTACATCGAATTGTCGACATTGAAAGATTTTCAGAACCGTTTCATGAAAGCCATGTTCTTTTGAACGGAAGGGAAAAAAGATGTTCGCGCAGCCTCCTCTTGGGAAGGAGATCAAGGGAATGGCCAGATCAGGAAAATGCAGGGTCTTTTTGATTTCCGGTTTTTTGGGCAGCGGCAAAACAACGATGTTGCTCCACCTTCTGGAAATCCGTCCGGAAGATGAAACCCTTGCCGTCCTGATGAACGAGTTCGGCCAGGTCGGTGTGGACGGGGAGATCACCCGTCAGGAAGGTCTGGAGATACTCGAGATCAATCAGGGGTCTATCTTCTGCGCCTGTGCCAAAGGCGATTTTATGAGGGGCCTGCACAGGATTGCTCGTGAGTGGAAGCCTTCAGTTCTCCTGATAGAAGCCAGCGGCATAGCCGATACGAGGGACATAGAGCGAGATCTTGCTCTGGGTCCCCTCAAAGGCTTTTTTGAACTGGCTGATGACATTTGCGTGGTTGACGCGGAACATTTCACCGAATGGGCGGACCATTTCAATGCCGTTTCCAGGCAGATCCAGACGGCAACGGTGATCATCATCAATAAACGGGATCTTGTAGACGAAAGAAAGATGCAGGAGCTCCGTTCGGAAATCGCCACTCTCAACATGAAAGCCCGGATTTACGAAACGTCCTTTGGCCGCATCCCATGGGATTTGCTGAAATCGCCACAGGTTTCTGAAGATCTGGAGAATCCCGAGGAAATGCCTTCCATGGATGATCTTGAAAATTATGTCGAGAAGGCCTTGCAGGATCCCGACGCACACCTTGAGCCACCGGACGCTCTCCTGGCCCAGTGTATTACCTGGCAAGGGCCTCCTGCAGCCTTTCGTAAATTCCTGGGCAAAATGCCGGCCGATGTGGTGAGAGCAAAGGGCTTTTTTGAGGAAGAGTCAGGAAAGTGGATACGTTTTGACTTCGTCAAAGGGTCGCCGGTGCAGTATGCCCCTTTCCGCAAAACACGTCATTCCGGCGAGAACCTCGGGATTTTCATCAGGGAGGATCGAAAGCCCGAAGATATTCCCCGACTCTTTTCAGAAGCGGGCCTCCAAATCCTGGATGTGAGAATTTGAGTTTTGGTGCTGATATCACGAAAAATCTGCAGGTTGTATCAAGCAAAAATGCATGGTTTCGCAGATATGGCAATCATGTGCATGCATAACATCACCTGAGCAGGTTTTTAAACTTTGCAGGAAAGGTATTCGATGATCAGTTGTTTCAGGAAGATGAGAAACCGGGGTCTTCCCTCAATATACCGGGGAAAAGGAGGAATAATGATGAAGTAAACGATAAATTGGATTCTGGCTTTCGTCAGTCAGAGGAGACGATGCGATGACCCCTCTACCCTGAGTATGAAAGCAAACAGGAGGCAATTCAATCAGGCAATCACTTTTGCAAAATGTTTTTTGCGAACGTGAACAGACATTCTAACTATTATCGAATTCACGGTGCCATTTTCATCAGATCAACTCAGGGAGACGGGAGCGGTTTCGAAAAAGAAATATGTGGCGTCTTGACCAGTTACACAGTAGTGCTGCATATTTCCGGGAGCACGACAGTTTTCATAGAGAAATGACTGTGACAGAGAATTGAGGGCCAAAGGCTCGATATCAACCTTCGACATTTCATCGAAGCAGAAATGGGATAACCAACGAATCCCCGGTAGGAAGTCTCATTGGTTTTTCCGGAAAAGAAATTACAGAAACGCCAAAATCTGAAAGGTGTGATTTTATGTCACCAAAGACAAGACCATCATTTGGGGTGTCTGTAGGACTCTTTCTCTCAATTGTAGGTATTTTGATCGTGGGGATATTCTATCTCCAGGTAGGCATCCATGTGCTTCTCGTCATTGGCGCAACGCTGACTGCCCTTGTTTCAAAGAGATTGGGCTACACCTGGGAGGAAATCCAGTCGGCCATGGGCGCCGGTGTAGCTCGAGGCATGGTGGCAATGTTTATTTTTATTCTGATTGGGATGGTTATTGGTTCATGGATTCATTGCGGTGCTGTCCCGACAGTTATTTACTACGGCCTCGACCTCCTTACACCAACGACGTTCCTGCCTTTGGGGTTGGTGATCTGTTCGATTACCTCCTTGGCAACAGGTACTGCTTGGGGTACTGCCGGAACCATCGGACTGGCCATGATGGGAATCGGATCGGGACTTGGCGTCCCTGCCCCCGTCACTGCTGGCATGGTCATTTCGGGAGCTTGTCTGGGAGATAAAATGTCCCCCCTCTCTGATACGACAAACCTGGCTGCAGTTTCTGCGGATACTGATCTCTACAAGCACATCAGGGCCATGATGTACACAACCATACCTTCTTTTCTGATTGCTCTTGTGGCATTTAGCATTATTGGCTTGAAGTATTCTGGAGGAGCCTTTGACGTAGAAGCAGTCGCCAGCATTCAAGGTGCCCTTTCAGCAGAATTCAACATTACACCCCTTGTGCTTCTCCCAATGGTTCTTGTCATTGCGTTGAGCATTATGAAAGTTCCCGCAGTCCCTTCAATGATTTCAGGTGTCTTTCTCGGGAGCTTGCTTTCTCTCTTTCTCCAGGATGCCAGCCTTGCTGAAGCTTTGACAGCGATAAACTATGGTTTCAGCGGAGAAAGCAGTGTGGCCGCTGTAAATGATTTGCTCAATAGAGGCGGGATCCAGAGCATGATGTGGACGTTCTCGCTTTCTTTCATTGCCCTCAGCCTTGGAGGAGCATTGGATGAAATGGGTTATCTCAGCGTCCTCGTTGAAGGAATTCTTTCCAAGGTACGGTCAGCTGCGGGGCTCATGACCGCCGCTGTGCTTACTGCGATTGCCGGAAATGCAGCCATGGGAGAAGCCTATCTCTCGATCATCCTGAACGGAAGGCTTTACCACAAGGCTTTCGAAAAAGTGGGACTCCGACGAAGTATGCTTTCCAGGGCCACTGAAGAAGGTGCAACCTTGACGACAACCATTATCCCGTGGACAACCGCTGGAGCTTTCATGGCAGCAACTTTGGGAGTTCCCACGATATATTATCTTCCCTTTGCGTTGCTGAATTGGATAAACCCGTTACTTTCAATCATCTTGAGTCATTTGGGTATTTTTATGTTTTACCGCAAAGAGACTGACGAACGGACCTAAAATCCAGTTTACCTCCGTTTTGAACCGAATCTTTGGAGCTCCCGGTTTTCGTCGGGATTTCCCGTCGAAAACCGGGAGCTCCCCTCCAAGTTTTCAAAAGAAGAAAGAACTGCCTGGAAAAAGAGCAGAAAAATCGTGTAACTGGTGTTGCGAATTTTGGGAAATGGGCAGTTTTATTGAAGAATTTGCTGCATGACTTCTTCAACGGTAAGAGCAAGAAGGCGAGGGACCAGTTATGGCAAAAAAGACTGTCAAAACGTTGTGCCGAATGTGTGATGATCACTGTGGAATGGAGGTCTCGGTAGAAGATGGGTTGGTCACCGGAGTTAAAGGCAATCCTGATCATCCATGGAATAAAGGCTCTCTTTGTGTTAAGGGCAAGGCTGCCGCAGACTTTGTCCACGCTCCTGATAGAATTTACAAACCTCTTAAAAAAACACCTGGAGGATGGGAAGAAATTCCTTTGGAACAAGCCCTCGATGAGATTGCTGACAAAATCAGGAAACTTCAGGATCTTTATGGAGAAAGAAGTATCGGAATCTGGAAGGGCGAAGCAATCGGTTTTAACCAGGAAGAGGATTTGGCAAGACGCTTTTGTCATGCAATCGGGTCCCCGAATTATTTCTCCTGTGATTCCCAGTGCTTTGTTTCACGGTTTATGGGGTACCGTTTTGTATTTGGTACTTCTGCCTATCCTTTCCCCGATTTTGAGAACGCTAAAGCCATCTTTATCTGGGGAGGCAATCCTCCTTCAACGCATCCGTTTATGAGTCAAGGTATCGTAAAAGGGAAGCAAAACGGAGCTGCTATGGTTGTTATTGATCCCCGGCTCTCCAACATTGCTCATCAGGCAGATCACTTTATCCGAGTCATGCCTGGAACAGATGGAGCTTTGGCTTTGGGTCTTGCCAATATCCTCATTTCACGTGGATGGTATGATAAAAATTTCGTCGAAAACCACACCATTGGATTTGAACAATTCAGAGATTACGCAGCCCGTTTTGATGTAGAGACAGTAGCAAAAGAAACGGGTATCACTTCTGAGAAAATCGAAGAAATGGCACAGATCCTCTATCATTCATCTCCTAACGTATCGATTTACATGGGAGTAGGTCTCGAGCACCATGTTAACGGTGTTAATACAATCCGTGCAGTAGCCTGTCTCCTTGCCCTTTGTGGGGCACTTGATCGCAGGGGAGGTAGTCTTCTCCTTGATGGAATCAACCTGCGCGATCTTACTTTGTATGACAAAAAGCCTCTCATTCAGCTGAACCCCATTGGTGCTGATCGTTTCCCGGTGCTCTATGAGCAACGGCGGGAATGCCATACTATGACAGCAATGGATACCATGCTGAAAGGAGAACCATATCCGTTGCGGGGCATGATTATTACAGCAGGTAATCCCGCTTCGACGAATCCTAACATCGAGAAAGTTAAAGAAGCTCTTTCAAGCCTTGATCTTTTGGTATCAAGGGATTTATTTATGACGGAAACAACACAAATGGCTGATTATATTCTTCCGGCCGCAAGCTTTATGGAACGCACGGAAATCTTTTGTCATTCATCCTTGCAAAGGCTGTTTCTTTCACAGCGTGTGTTTACTATCCCCGGAGTACAGGATGAATATACCTTTTGGCATGACATGGCACATCGTCTTGGTGTAGAAGAATACTTTCCCTGGGAGAATGAAGAAGAACTCAATTCCTGGATACTTGAACCTACGCCCTTTACAGTCGAAGAGCTTTCTTCCCATCCGGAGGGGGTACCCTATAAGCCATTCAGGCTTGAAAAATGGAAAGATGCCCCACTTAATACGGAATCCGGCAAAGTGGAGTTTACTTCAGCATATCTCAAACGTTTCGGGCTGAATGAATTGCCCGAATATGTTCCACCGAAATATCGTGATCAACCGGATAATAATTATCCTCTTGTCATGACTACAGGTGCGCGGAAAATATTTTTCGTGCATAGCCGATATCACAATCTCCCTAAATTCGATAAGATCTGTCCTGAAGCCGAACTGGAGATGCATCCGGAAGATGCCGCTTCCCTGGGGCTTGTGGATGGACAGAGGGTGCTCATTACATCCCAATATGGCTCTGTGAAAATGAAGTTACATATTGTGAATGACGAAGCAATTATCCAAGGCTGTGTACATAGTCTGCATGGTTTTCCTCAAGACAACATCAACAATGTGACTCCTGATTTGGAAAATGACCCTATTTCAGGGTTCCCCGCGCTAAAGTCATTTCCGGTTCGCGTGTGTGGAGCAGAATAAGGATTGCTAAAGGCTGGCCATTAAGAATAAAACAGGTTTGTTTAGCATTTTTATAATTCTTGAGCATATGGAGTGAAAAAGAGACGAATCTATTTTTTACAAAAGGAGTGATAGACATGCTGTCGGACATTGAGATAGCGCAGAAGGCGAAGATGGACCCCATCGGAGACATCGCGGAGAAGCTTGACATTCCCGGGGAATACCTTATTCCCTATGGCCACACCAAGGCGAAAGTGGACCTGAAGTACTTCGACCAGCTTTCGAAGCGCCCCGACGGGAAGCTTGTCCTGGTGACCGCCACCACGCCGACGCCGGCGGGGGAGGGGAAGACGACGACAACCATCGGCCTGACCCAGGCGCTGGTCAAAAAAGGGAAAAAGGCCATGCTCTGCCTCAGAGAGCCCTCGCTCGGTCCCTGCTTCGGCATCAAGGGCGGGGCCGCCGGAGGCGGCTACAGCCAGGTGCTCCCCATGGAAGAGATCAACCTGCACTTCACCGGCGACATTCACGCCGTAAGCACGGCCCACAACCTGCTCTCGGCCATGATCGACAACCACCTGCAGCAGGGGAACGAGCTTGGCATCGACCCGCGCCGGATCACCTGGCGCCGGGTTCTCGACATGAACGACCGTGCGCTCCGGCACACCATCGTCGGACTTGGCGGGAAAGCCCACGGGATCCCTCGGGAGAGCGGTTTTGACATCAGCGTCTCCTCGGAAGTCATGGCCATATTGTGCCTGTCGAAAGACCTGCAAGACCTCAAGGAGCGTCTTGGCCGGATCGTCATCGGCTACACCTGGAGCGGCGAAGCCGTCACCGCCTCTGACCTCAAGGCCCACGGAGCCATGGCGGCGCTTCTCAAAGACGCCCTCAACCCCAACCTTGTCCAGACCATCGAGCACGTGCCCGCCTTTGTCCACGGCGGCCCCTTCGCCAACATTGCCCACGGGACCAACTCCATCACCGCCACGAAGATGGCCCTCAAACTCACCGACTACGCCATCGTGGAGGCCGGATTCGCCGCCGACCTCGGTGCCGAGAAATTCCTTGACATCGTGAGCCGTCACGCCGGATTCCATCCCGACGCCGTGGTGCTCGTCACCACCGTGCGGGCCCTCAAGATGCACGGCGGTGTTGCCAAGGACGCCCTTGGCAAAGAGAACGTGGAGGCCCTCAAGAAGGGAGCCGAAAACCTTGAGGCCCACATCGACATCCTCTCCCGGTTCGACGTTCCTGTTGTGGTTGCCCTGAACCGGTTCACCTCCGACACCGAGGCCGAGATCGAGGCCGTCCACCAGGCGGCGGAAGCCCACGGTGCGCGTATCGCCCTTTCCGAAGTGTGGGAAAAGGGAGGCGCCGGAGGACAGGAACTTGCCGACGCCGTACTGGAGGCCATCGAGACGGGCGAAAACGGCTACCATCCGCTGTATCGTCTGGACCTTCCGATCCGGGAGAAGATCGAGACCATCGCGAAAGACGTCTATGGAGCCGACGGGGTGGACTACACCGACGCGGCGGCGAAAACCATCGCGGAGCTTGAGGAAAAAGGCTACGGGAAGCTCCCGGTCTGCATGGCCAAGACGCAGATGTCGCTCACCGATGACCCGTCGAAAAAGGGGCGCCCGAGGGGCTTCAGGATCAACGTTCGCGAGGTGAGGCTGTCGGCTGGTGCGGGCTTCATCGTCCCCATCTGCGGCTCCATCATGACCATGCCCGGTTTGCCGAAAAAGCCTGCGGCGGAAGTCATCGACGTGGACGACGAGGGGAATATCCTGAACCTCTTCTAGGTGCACAGGAGCTGGTTCCAAAACCCGGGAGCGATTTTTTGGCATCGCTCCCGGGAACACATATGGAGGTGCAAAATGGGAGGACAAGCTCTGAACCCGACGATTAAAGATGTGGTCAAGGCATACCGCTTTCTCCGAAACAAGGTTTGGCACACACCGCTTCAGTACTCGGACAAGCTGAGCGAAATGGCCGGAGGCTCCGTCTACCTGAAGCTGGAAAACCAGCAGATGTGCGGCGCCTTCAAGGTGCGCGGCGCCCTGTACAAAATGAACTCCCTGAATGATGAAGAACGAAACAGGGGAGTGGCTACCTGCTCCAGCGGAAATCATGCGCAGGGAGTAGCCGTCGCCGCCAGAGAACTTGGCGTCATGGCGGAGATCTTTGTCCCCCACGATTGCCCCGAGACCAAGAAAGAGGCGATCACACGACGTGGCGGCAGTTTCGTCCAGCTCCATGTGGTGGATGGAAACTATGATGCCGCCGAAAAGGCTGCGCACCACTACGCCGAGGAAAAGGGGAAAACCTACGTTTCTTCCTTCGAAGACCCCATCGTCATTGCAGGACAGGGAACCCTTGCCTTTGAAATGTTTCTTGATGAACCTGATCTGGATCTGGTGCTGGTCCCCGCAGGTGGCGGGGGGCTTTTGAACGGAGTCGCCATTGCGACGAAAGCCCTGAACCCCGATGCGGAGATTTACGGAGTTCAGTCGGATACGTCGAATCCATGGGTCGTCTCGTGGAAGGACGGGATCGTCAAGCAGGTGGAATATGGTGCGACCCTCGCCGATGGTCTTTCGGGCGGGATTACCCAGGAAGTGCTGTCTCTTGCGAAAAAGAGAGTAAGCGGTATCTGTGAGATCACGGAAGAGGATATCGAAAAGGCCATAGCCTTCCTGCACCAGGAGCATCATCTGATCGTCGAAGGTGCCGGGGCCGTCGGTGTTGCCGCCCTTCTTTCAGGAAAGATGAAACCCCGTGGACGAAAAACGGGCGTCGTTATCTCCGGCGGCAACATTGACTCCCCCGTGCTGTGGAAAATACTGAACGCAAGACGTGGGACGGTCTGAATAACCAGGAAAAAAGGTTTGAATGTGTGAATTGATGTCCTGACTTTTGTGGACAAGACATCGATGCCCCGGGGAGGAGAATGTTTCTGCCTCCGCGGGGCATTCGTTTTTATTCAAGGCGATCCAGGGTGTTCTCAATAATTTCGACAAGGCTGCCGTCGGCGATGAGCGAGGCGGCTTTTTTCTGATCCTGATAAAAGGCGTAATCCTCTTCCAGTTGTCTTTTGCGACAGACAAAAAGAGTCCTCGCGCAGAAACGGGGCATTTGAAAGTGCCGGAAGGCAGATCGATTTGGCACCGTATACATTACTGCGTGTACAATGAAGAAAACTCTCACAGGGCGGTGGCACTCGTGCATTTTGCCGGACTCTCCTTGGGGGCCCTTGCAGCCCTTCTGTGGGCGACTTCAGGACCCTTTTTTCGTATAGCAGGTTCTTATGACCTTGATGTTGTAGTCATAAACCTGGTCAGATTCAGTCTTTCCTCGCTGGTCCTTCTTGGCGTCCTTTTTGCCAGGCAGCGCCACCGGAAGGAGCAGAAGTGGAACGTCATGCATCCCCTTTCCCTTCTGGGTTCGGCGGGGATGGTCGTCAGCAGTCTCTTTCTGACGTTGGCTTTTCTGAGGATCCCCATAGGTACGTCCATGGTGCTGTACCATACGGCACCTTTCTGGGTGATGCTGGGGACCTGGTGCTTCTCCAGGAAAACTCCGACAGCCTTTCAGGTAGTGGCCTTCGTGCTGGCAATGGTCGGCGTATGGAAGACAGTCGGGGGTGTCAGACTGGCCGCCTCCCTGGATTTGCCCGGCGTTGCTTCCGCCCTGTTCGCCTCTTTCGGATACGCTTTCTACGTACTCAACGGACATTTCGGGCCGGGAAGGCTCGATGGATTTGGCCTTTACAGCAGGACGTTCTTTGTGGCAACGATCATGGTGTGGATCATTGCAGCAGTCGGCGGAAAGGTTGATGATCTGCTTCGGATTCCAGCGAAAGCCTGGTTCGTCCTGTTTTATCTCGCCTTTGTCACCGCCCTGATTCCCTACGGGCTCCTCCTTGCGGCACTGCGCTATATTTCGGGGAGCGCCGCCTCAATAACCACCATGGGAGAGGTTCCTTTCTCAATGATGTGGGCCTTCATTATCCTTGGAGAACGTCCCGAAACGGGCGCCCTTATCGGAGGCGCTTTGGTGCTTCTTGGAGTCGGCATAATGACTTTCGACAAGGGGGAGAGGGTCCCGTAACTCCCGGAGCCCCTCCCCCCCTTGTCGTTTTCAGCCCCGGGACCGGATTCTCCTGGATTTCCCGTCGGAACGATCGATGCTTCCAGGCGGCAGAACGTGCAATTCCGACCGGATACCGAGAAGGCTGTGAATTTCCTTTGCCGCCTTTTCCTGCAGGCGCTCAAGGACTTCACAGGAAAGATCCTCGAGACTTTCGGCAGTGACGTGGAGTTCCCGATGCCCCTCTGTTCCGGAGACTTCAAGGTAATAGTGATGCGAGAGCCCGGGGACTCGTCCGAGGGCGGTTTCAATCTGCGAGGGGAACACGTTTACACCCCTGATGATGAGCATTTCATCGGATCGGCCGCGAATCCTTGCAATCCTTGGGCGGGGTGAACCACATTCGCAGTCTCCCGGAATAATGCGTGTGATATCTCTGGTCCGATAGCGGATCATGGGGAGAGCTTCCTTGCGGAGGGTCGTGATGACGAGTTCTCCTTCTTCACCGTCGGGAAGGGGGTTGCCCGTTTCGGGATCCACAATTTCCGCGAGGAAGAGGTCGTCCACAAGGTGGAGGCCGTTTTTGCATCGGCATTCCATGGCGACTCCGGGACCCATGATTTCCGACAGCCCGTAAATATCCAGGGCAACGATACCCAGGTGCTTCTCAAGTGTGCGGCGGAGCCCTTCGGACCAGGGTTCGGCGCCGAAAATCCCTGTCTTCAACCGGAGTTCCCCGGTTTCACCGGCAAGCATTTCCGAGAGTTTCAGGGCATAGGAAGGCGTACAGGCAAGGACCGTCGTCTTCAGGTCCTTCATGAGCAGGATCTGCCTGTTCGAGAACCCGCCGGAAGCGGGGATGACGGCGGAACCAAGCGACTCGGCGCCGGCATGAAGCCCAAGTCCGCCGGTGAAAAGCCCGTAGCCGTAGGCGATCTGGATCACATCGTTTGAGGTGATCCCGGCCGTTTCGAGACAAGAGACCATTGCCAGCCCCCAGAGACGGAGATCTTCCGCCGTGTAGGCCACCACAGCCGGTTTGCCTGTGGTCCCCGAGGATGCATGGTACCGGACGACCTCGTGTTTATCACAAGCCAGAAGACCGTCAGGGTAGGTGTCCCTCAGATCGTTTTTCGTCGTGAAGGGAAGCCTGTGCAGGTCGTCAAGGGTCCGGATGTCCGATGGTGTAAGTCCCAGGTCCTCCATTTTCGCCCGGTAATGAGGTACCCTGTTCCAAGTCCTTTCCACGAGGTTCACGAGCATTCTTTCCTGATTGTCCTGTCTGTTTCTTCTCATCTTTCTCTCCTCCCTGCCTGTTGTGAAAGCTATAAAAAAAGCCCCCACAGCTTTCTGTGGGGGCCCTGTTCCCGCTTTGGTCCAGCGCGTTTCAACGCCGGCCCGCAGAGGGGGGACCCGCGTTGGTAAAAAAGAAACCGCTGACTGTCATGCATGATACGCGCCGGACTTGGGTGTCCATCCAGTATGACCTTCCTTTCCCGTTTCCGGGAGATTGGTGCATTTATAGCGTGCATTCCGGGCCTTGTCAAGGAAACAGCCTCCAGCCGACAAAAGACATTCCGGAAACTTTGTGAAAGGCTGATGGAAAAGACAGAAGAAGAGGATGCTTTTCCAGTGGAAGGAGGAGTGCTACTCTAACATCGGGATAAAATTCCCGACGGGGTTTCCTGGCTTCGTGTTTGACGGATGTGTCGGTGGATCCCGAAAGGAGGGGAAAAAGCAATGCCATACGTTGCCAATCGCGTGCGTGAAGGGGAGGAAGGCATTTTCAGCCTTTTGCAGGGATGGATTGCAGAAGCCCGGAAGACGGGCAGGGAGATCATCAACCTGGGTGTAGGCAGCCCGAACCGTCGTCCGGAGGGGCCCGTTCTGGAAGCGGTACTGGAAGCGGCCAAGGAAGATGCCTCATATGAGTACCCTTTCATCGACGCCGCACTCCCGCCGGCGATCGCCCGTTGGTACGGTGAGCGTTTCGGCGTTTCCCTCGATCCCGCGCAGGAGGTGCTCCCCCTTTGGGGTTCCCAGGAAGGATTCGCCCATTTCCCGCTGGTGGCGATGGAGAAGGGAGACCTCTGCATTCTCCCCAATCCCGGGTACCCTGTATATCACTACATGCCTGCTATGGTTGACGGTTCTTCCTGGCATCTGCCTCTTGAGGAAGGCAATGGCTTCCTTCCCGATTTTACCCAGGTTCCCCGGGATGTGGCCCGGAAGGCAAGGCTTATGGTCCTGAACTATCCAAACAATCCCCTCGGTGTCGGCGCCGGCAAGGATATCCTGGAGAAAGCCGTTGCCTTTTGCAGGGAGAACGATATCTGGCTTATCTACGACAACGCCTATTGCGAACTTGCCTACGACGGATTCAGACCCCCGAGCATTCTCGAGATCGAGGGTGCCCGTGACGTGGCTGTAGAAGTGAATTCCTTTTCGAAGACCTTCAACATGGCGGGGATGCGGATCGGGTTCGTGACGGGGAACAAGGTTTTTATCGAGGGTCTCAGGCGGCTCAAGAGCAACATAGATTATGGTTTGTACAGGCCTGTCCAGAAGGCCGCGATCACGGCCCTGACTCACCCCGACAGGGATGAAATGATCGCTCGAACACGGGCCATGTACCAGGCGCGGCGGGATGCCTTTATCGGCACGGCGGCTGAAAAAGGCTGGTCCATTACGCCCCCGGAGGGAAGCATGTTCATCTGGGCGAAAGTGCCTGATTGCACCGATGACATGGCTTTCGCGGAGTTCTGTATCAAGGAGGCGGGCGTCGTGGTGACGCCTGGACGGTCCTTCGGGACGAAGGGAACGGGTTTCGTCCGGATAGCCCTTGTCAGGGAGCCCGAGATCCTTGCCGAGGGGGCCAGGCGAATTGCCGAAACCCTCGAGAAATGGGCCTGCGTCAGCGCGTCCCGCTAGAAAGAGAGGACCTGGCAAGGGAGGCCGCCATCTTTTCCCGTATGCGGGAGTGATGGGAACCTCGCCAGTAAATCTGGCCGCACCGGGGGCATCGCATGAAGGAGTCGTACATGAGACGGGTCAACGGTTCGAGCCGGTCAAGAACCTGTTCTTTTTCGACACGTTCAAGAAGACCGTTGCATTTGGGGCACCGGGTGAACAAATCGACTTTTGCCTGCAGCCCGAAGAAGACGACGACCTCGCCGAACTGGTCCCAGGGGTCCGACGATCTGACAAGGTGTCCCCAAATCACGGCGTTCCGCTTGAGGAGTTCCCGGTCCCTGGTGAGAAGGATACGTTCTTCGGCACAGGCCTTGTCGGCCAACGTGCTGTCCTCCCACTTAGGGTCGTAAACGGTGTCGAAACCTCCGATCCTGAGCAGTTTTGCAAGGCGTCCGACGTTGACGTCGACAATGAAACGAGCCTCCTCAAGGGGATGGGGAAAAAGACGTGTTTTCTTTGTCACGTCAACGGGAGGTTCGTGAGGATGAATATGGAGGGTTTCTCCGAAAGCGGGTGTATAGCCGAAACCTTTTTTTTCACCCGAGACGGTGACGATGCTTCCCACTTCCGTATGAGGGACCCCCTGGGATTCCACCAGATCCTTTACGGGAGCAGTCCTTTGCAGTTTTCTTATACGCCCGGGATCATCGTTTCTGTTGAGCAAACCTGCCAGAGTCCCGTGAAATTCCAGCCAAACCGGCATGCTATCGGTACCTCTCGAATTGAAGGTTTTTTAGAAAAGGTCTTTTCAGAAATTGTTCCGCAAGACAGGACACCTGTAAAGCGGAATTGACTGCGGAAAACCCCCTTATCATGTTGTGGGGATTGTTTTTTCAAGGATGCCTGTTGGCCTCGGGTATGTAAAACTGTTTACTGCATGCGGAAGGCAACCAAAAAAACAGGAAAAACGGAGGTGAATGACGATCAAGACTCTCGAGATATCTACGAAAGCACATTCCCAGATGATCGACATAACGCGGGAAGTGGCTTTTGAAATATCCGAATCGGCCGTCACCAGGGGCGTATGCAGGATTTTCGTCCCGCACACGACGGCCGCCGTTACCGTCAACGAGTCGGCGGACCCCGATGTGGCGGCAGATATCCTGATGTCCCTCGAAAAACTCGTTCCCTGGAAAGACAATTACGGGCACGGCGAGGGGAATTCAGCGGCCCACATCAAGGCAACTCTGGTTGGGCCGGATCTGACACTTCTGGTTGAGGAGGGAAAGTTCCTGCTCGGAACCTGGCAGGGCATTTTCCTGTGTGAGTTCGACGGTCCCAGGACGAGGAAGGTCTTTGTGCGTGTAGATGAAACCTGACGGAAAAATGCAGTATTGCACGATTCGACACCAGGAAGCGACTGAATCTATTTACATGCGAAAGGAGATATCCTGCATTGGATATTCCACGGATCTTCAACATCTCAGAAAGTGCTCACCCCATCCATAACCCCTTTACACCCGAAAAGCTTGCCACTCTCGGTGCTGCGCTGCGCCTTGAAAGAGGGACGCGAATACTCGACCTCGGCAGCGGATCGGGAGAGATGCTGTGCACCTGGGCACGCGATCACGGTGTCACAGGCATCGGCATCGACATGAGCCGGTTATTCACAAAGCAAGCAAAACTCCGTGCCGAGGAACTCTGTGTCGCCGACCAGGTCAAGTTCATCCATGGTGATGCCTACGGTACTCCCCACTCTTTGGACCACGGGGTGACGAAAATAAGGTGATCGGTCCAGCGGTTTTTTAGGTACTGACGTGTACTTCCGCTCTTTGACAATCGTAGACCTCGCAAGGCGTTCTGTCGTCCAGGTTCTGGTGCGGCCGTTCGTTG
>JBNGCT010000010.1:0-27944 GCA_049974965.1 Thermovirgaceae bacterium | reverse complement strand
TTTCCTGCCTCAACCGCTTCGCAACCCTGAAGACGAACTCGTACCAGACCGTCGGTTCATTATAGGTAAAGGCCACCGAGCCTGTTTTCTCCCGTTTCGCGAGAAGGACGATGTCTTCGGGTTCCATGTCGGAAAGTCGCACGCTCTCTGAAGAGCCTGCAAGCTCCCAGTTCTGGCAAAACGGACAATCCAGATTGCAACCGATGCTTCCCAGCGAGAGGATTCGGGTTCCCGGCCTCCAGTGAAACAAGGGTTTCTTCTCCACCGGATCGAGGGCCGCAGCAGCGACCTTGCCGTCATTGTCGGTCACCAGCCCTTCGGCGGTCCCCCTTCTTACCAGGCATCGTCCCCGGCGGTTCTCATCGACAAGACATGCGTGAGGACAAAGATCACACCGGAGCATGGTGTTCTCACGATGCCACCAGAGTGCGGGCCGTCCCGTACTTCCCGCCGGTCCGCTGTGCACGGGATCATCGCCCTCCTTTCTCCGAATGGCGGTCCACAGTAAACCTGCTGATCTGGACATGATCAGCTTTCGTTATTCCTGCTTTTCTCATGGCTATGCCCAATTGTTCCTCAACGGTCCCAACCCCCGGAAGATCCGGAAGCAGGAGCCCCCTAAGAGGCCCTTTCGTCACGATGACCCCGTATTTCGAGGGGTCAAGTTTTCCTGTGGAACTTATGGGCTCCGGGGTTGAAAGAACGTCCACGGAGAAAATGATCTCTTCAAGCTCTTCCCGCGTGACGGGGGGAAATCTCGGATCCCGTGTCGCCGCGGCACATGCGTTTTCCGCTATCTCCTGGGCAAGACTGTCCCTGACGGGTTCGATGGTACCGATACAGCCTCTCAACGTTCCGTCGGGTTTCTTCAAGGAGACGAAACAGGCTTTTTTCTCCCGAAGGAGGCCTTTTCCCGTTTCATTAAGCAGTCCTTCAGCTTCAGGTTTTACGCCTGTTTCGAGGTATTGCTCGAGAACACGCCTGGCGAGGGTTGTGCAGGAGTCACCGGTCTGATCCGGTGCAGGCTCGTTTTGTTCATTGACCGTTTCATTTCGGGATGGTTCCTGTTTCCCCTCCTCCGGGCTCTTCCAGAGGGCAACACCGTACCCGACTCCGAAAGGAGCCTCATAGGAGAGTAACCGTATCCCTTTGCCGCCGGCAAGGCCTATGAAAGTCAGCGCGGACCGCAACCCGCATTCGCCGGCTCTGGAAATGACCGCTTCCCCAAGCTCAAAAACAGGCTCCGGGGTGCCTTTTTCCATGGCCTCGCAAAGAGCCTCGTCGTGTTTTTGTCCATCAGGATGGAACCCCCCCGGCGCGCCGGGAGAAAGACGGTGGGAGAGGTCGCCGCTTGCCACGAGAGCCCAGTTATTTTCACTTTCATACCCTGCAAGGGCCCTGCCGAAATTCCACGCCTCTTCGTAGCCGAGACCGATGGGATTCATGAGCAGCATCCGGGGAATCCCGCCCCAGGCTTTCCTGAGGAATGAAAGCGGGACGACGGCGCCGTAATCAAGAGTGAATGTCCCTCTTTCGACAAATTCAAGTGGGAAGGAGCGCCCGAGCTCTCGCACAAGTCTTTCACCTTCCGTACCTGCTCCATCGGCTTCGACGCTTACAGAACGGACGCCGAAATCCGCCAGGGAACCCGAGTAGTTCCGGGCTGAAAGGACGGTACATCCGCCCGCGAAAGGTGCATGCGGGTCAAGGACAAGGAGAAAGGACGGAATAAACGGCCGGGTTACTAGTCCCACTTCCTCCATGGCACGAACCGAAGACTGGCAATCGCTGCTTCTCGCGCCGCCGACTTCAGGGACGATAATGGGAGCATGAGGCACGAGTGTTCCCCATTTCCACATACGAATCACCCCCTGTTTCTTCTTTGGGGCTGCTTCCCGTCACCGTCTATTATGCACTCGCAGGGCTTTTCTGACAAAAACCCCTGCGCGGACATCCTGCTGCAGGGGCACGGCTTATACCCCCCCTCACGCCGATCGTCCTTCCAGGTCTCACCGGGGCAACGCACCCCTGTCTCCCGAAGTGCCGCCCGCTGATTCCTCTGAAGGCGGGATTTCACGAGACCGGGCGGTTCACTTCAAAAGCGGTCTTCAAACCGCGCCCTGCCATGTAGGAGGCCCGTTTCTACCGTTTCAGAGACGTATTATTGATCAGTTCGTAATACTTCCCGAGACTTCCGTGATCGAGCCCCTCAAACCCCCTGACAGCCAGGTTCTGCATCATTTCCATGACGGCTGCGGTCAGCGGCATGGAAACATGAAGCCCTCTGCCTGTTTCCAGGACATTATTGAGGTCCTTGATATGCAGGTTGATCCGAAAACCCGGATCATACCGCTCCTCAAACATTCTGGGAGCCTTGTCATCAAGACACTGGCTCCCCGCCAGCCCTCCACGGATCGCCTGGAAAACCCGTTCCGGGTCCACTCCCGCACGCTTCGCAAAGGCCATGCCTTCCGCCACTGCAGCGATATTCACGCCGACGATGGTCTGATTGACGAGTTTTGTCACCTGGCCTGCTCCGCTTTCCCCCACAAGGGTGCTCTTTCCGAGAAGATCGAGAATGTCCTTCACTTTCCCATAGGCACTTTCTTTTCCGCCGACCATGATGGCGAGGGTCCCCTTTTCCGCCTTTTCCTGTCCCCCGCTTACCGGCGCATCAAGCATGTCCGCTCCCTTTTCCTCTACAAGGGCACAGAGTTCACGGGAGGTAATCGGTGCGATGGAACTCATGTCCACAACGATCTTCCCGGGCGTGAGGGCTTCAAGGATTCCTTTTTCACCGCATATGACTTCCCGCACATGCGGCGAGTTCGGAAGCATGGTGATGATGACATCCGTTTTTCCGGCAACATCTTCGGGCGAGGATCCCCTTTCGGCGCCCGCCTGAAGGGCCTCCTCAAGGGCTTTTTCCACGATGTCAAAGGCAACGACCGATTTCCCCGCCTTTAAGAGATTTTTCACCATTGGCTTCCCCATGATCCCGATTCCGATAAATCCGATCTTCATGTGAATCTCCTCCTTCACGTGTCGTTTGGGACAACAGCGGTTCCCCTGACCACTTTGGTTTTTTCCCGGAAGTCAGCTGACTCACGAAAAGGGCCCTCTCCCGGTTGCTTCGAAGACACGAGCCGATATCGAAGGAAAACGTAGAGGAAATGACGGCATGGGCAATGTTTAAGGACATTCTTCATTCATAGTGATATAAGGTTAGCGCAACTGTCAAGCAAGCTTTCGCTCCGCTCGGGTGACCCGGGTTTCAACAGATTTCAATTTGACAAAGATTCAGCAAAAGAGGAAGATTCCGAACAGGAGGCAGATGCATATCTGACAGTTGACAGGATTACATATGCTGGGGGTGCTGCAGGAATGGGTGGGGGTGAGAACATCCAGGTGATCCTTCGGACACTCGAGGAAACGGTGGAACGGCTTGGGCATCGAAACAAAAATGTCCTCCCTTCCAATTCCATCCCTCAAGAGCGTCATCCGCTTATTTCGGGGACTTTTCCCGAGGACCTTTTGGTTCCCATTGCCAACATCATGACCCTTCATCTTTCCATGGGAGCCAGACTTCTCCTTTTGGGATGCCTTCTTCAGAATGCCATCTCGGGTGGGAAAAGATACTGCTTTAACGAAATCGCCTCGATGGTCGGGATTTCCGACAGGACAGCCTACAGAGCACTGAAGGAAATAAAGGCAAGCGGCATTTTTGAAGTCGATTCGAGGCCCGGCATCGGTGTGTCCATAGAACTTGACTGCATCAAGCACAGACTGAAGGATGAAGGCAAAACCCTTCTCTGTGGAGCAGCTTCAACGAGTGAGGAAACTGACCTCTTCCATTGACTGTTTACAGGATCAGCATGGCGTCACCGAAGGAAAAAAACCTGTAGCGCAGGCGAACCGCCTCATCATAGCTTTTCAGAACAAGATCCCGCCCCGCAAAGGCTGATACCAACAGAAGCAGCGTGCTTTTAGGCAGATGGAAATTGGTCACCATGGCATCAACGGCCTTGAAGGAGTAACCGGGGTATATATACGCCTTCGTCCACAAACTTCCTTGCCTGACCATTCCCGATTCGTCGGCAAGGCTTTCCAGGGTCCTTACAACTGTCGTTCCCACAGCCACGACCCTTTTCCCGCGTTTTCTGGCGTCGTTTATGCGTCCGGCGGTTTCGTCGCTGACGCTGCAGTATTCCTCGTGCATTTTGTGATCCCTGATGTCCCTGTCTTTGACGGGCCTGAATGTCCCCAACCCGACATGCAGTGTCAAAAAGGCCGTCTCGATCCCTCGTTCCCCGAGACTGCGGAAAACCTTTTCCGTGAAATGCAACCCCGCCGTCGGCGCGGCCGCCGAACCCGCTTTTTCGGCATAAACCGTCTGGTATCGCTCCGGGGGAGCCTCGGTCTTTCTTATGTACGGAGGAAGCGGAACCTCTCCGATTTTTTCCATTAGCCTCCTGACGTCGCAGCCTTCCGGAAAGACGACCTTTCTGGTCCCTTCGCTTTCGGCTCCCGAAACAAGGACTTCCGTTCCATCAGACAAAACCACAACCGATCCGGGTTTGAACCGTCTGCCGGGACGCATCAGGGCCTCCCATTCGTTTTCGGAACCCTCGAGGGGTTTCAGGAGCAAAAGCTCCGCTTGAGCCCGGCCGCTCTTTTTCGATCCCTGAAATTTTGCATGAAACACCCTCGTGTCATTCATGACAAGGATGTCCCCCGGGGACAGAAACGACGGAAGGTTTTCGAAGGCCGAATGTACGATCCTTCCCGAACCGCGGTCCAATACCAGAAGACGCGATGCGTCCCTGGGTTCGGCCGGGTTCTGGGCGATCAGTTCTCCGGGCAGGTCATAATTGTATCCTTCGATGTCATAAGCATGCCGACCGCCGACCACTGTCAAACCTCACCCCTGTCCCTTCCGAGGGCACCTGCGACCCCCTTCAGCGATAAAGCCGCTTCAGCTGGGTCTGTGGATAATAATGGCCGAGAATTTTCCTGTAATCCCATCCTTCTTCGGCCATTTTTTTTGCACCCCACTGTGACATGCCGACACCATGACCCCATCCTTTTCCCCGGATCGTGACGGTCCCTGATGTGAAACCTTTCGGGTTATCCTTCGTTTCGGGTCTGACCCCGCTCTGCCTTTGAAAGGCCAGACGAAGGTAGTCTCCCCGCTTTCGGGGATTCAGCAGCATGTCCATCAATTCGTCGGAACTGAAAACCCCTCTTTCTATCATTGCCGTCAATGCCCGCTCATCGTAGGCGGTCAAGGGGGCCCCGCCGCCTTCAGGCAAAGGGGATTCTTCGTTTTGGGGACGGGTGCGTCCGCCGGACTCGATGGTAAAATAGGTGCTTTTTATTTTCGAACTCCCCAGGGCCATCCGGAAATGGCTCGCTTTCATTTTCGCCCGCCCCCTGTCCCCGACGATTCCCACGTACACGGCGCGTCCGGCCCGGTCCGTGGAAAGTACGCGGATTTCCGTCACATTTCCGACATTGAGGCCTCTCGGCTTGAGGGCCTCCTCAATTTCCCGAAATCCCAGGGATACCTGCCAGTTCGAGTAGGGGGATTCATAATCAAAGGGCTCGGGCCGGGAGGCAAGATAGGGAATGTTTCCTCCCCAGACATCGGCGACATTCGCCGTGTACCCGCCGCTGTCCGCGTGATAGGGGGTGACGGCAAGCGCACCGCTTCCAGTGGAAACCACGATGCCTTTCGTGGCTTCAATGGCTTTCGTCAAGCGCGTATCCTCGGCATTCACCCCCCGGTAAACCTGGCAATGAGGCATGGCACACAGGTCGTAGCCTTCGCTTCCGTGTTTCCCGAGATTCCTCAGGGCGTATGTCCGTGCCACGATCGCTTGCGCCTTGAGGACTTCAAAATCCCAGGCCGGGTTGACCTCCATCTTGAGCACTCCGCGCAAATAGTTCTCCACGTCGAGTAGGTTAACGACGGTAAAGCCGTTTCTTCCCCGGACGAGCCGCAGCGTGCCGCGGTACGGATGGTCGCCCCACTGGAGCAGCCCCGTCCCGGTGATTTCGACCGGCAGCCGGAGTGAAGCGTTTCCGACGATGACGGAGTTCCCCGAACGGTCTGTTAAAAGGCGGACACTTCCCTTTCGGCTCAGGTTTTTACCGTCGGCGGCTTTGAAATTCATTGTTCCAGACGACGAAAGGGTCCCGCCAGTCTGGTTGACGGCCACCCCGATACGGATCTGTTTTTCTGCGGCCCAGGCCGGCACTGTCAACCTGAAAGCCACAGCACCTGCCGCAAGAAAAGCAAAAAGAACAAAAACCCTTTGCAACACTGTCATCCGTCGGAACATCATGTCGAATCCTCCCGCCATGCAAGGCTCAAGATCTGAAAACTACCGGAAAAAACGCAAAATGACATTGACTATCAGGGTCAACAGGACGCTCAGGATCAACATCGACAGGAGGGGGAAAAAAACGACGTAATTCTTTTTTCTGATCACGATGTCGCCCGGGAGTTTCCCGAAAGGGATGTGAAGCCTGCCTGCAAGAATGAAGATGATTCCCAAGGCAACCAGGATACCGCCGACGAGGAAGAAGGTCTTTCCGATTCCCTGCATCATGTTTCGTCACCTCTTGCTTCAGCTTTCTTCATCCTCCGCCAGTTCCAGCCTTTCCTGCATGAAGTCGTTTTCAGGCTCCTTGACACCAAGGTAGGCATACCCCTTCGATGTGGCTTTTCTGCCCCGCGGCGTTCTCTCGATCAATCCCCGCTGTATAAGGAAAGGTTCATAAATATCTTCGATGGTCTGGCTTTCCTCCTGGAGCGCCGCAGAAAGAGTGGAAAGTCCCACGGGACCGCCGCCGAACAGGTTGACCAGAACCCTCAGATACCGGCGGTCACATTCATCCAGCCCCCTGCTGTCGACGCCGAGCATGTCCAGGGCCTTTTCCGCCAGGGAGGCTTCAATGGCCCCGTATTCCCTCACTTCTGCCACATCCCGCACCCTCTTGAGCAACCTGAGCGCGATTCTCGGCGTCCCTCGTGCCCGTTCGGCGACTAACCTCGCCCCCTCATCCGTAATTTCCACGCCCAGCAGGTCGGCACCGCGCATGACGATTTCCTGCAGCTCCTCCGGTTTGTAAAGGTTGAGCTGTTCCACGATCCCGAAACGGGCCCGGAGCGGGGACGTGATAAGCCCCAGCCTGGTCGTCGCACCGACAAGCGTAAAGGGAGGAAGGGTCAGCCTGATGTTTCTCGCCATCGGCCCCTTCCCCACGATGATATCGAGTGAAAAGTCCTCCATGCCCGGATACAGGACCTCTTCGACGACCGGCGACAAACGGTGAATCTCGTCGATAAAAAGGACGTCCATGGGCTGCAGGTTCGAAAGGATGGCCGCCAGATCCCCGGCCCTTTCAAGAGCGGGTCCCGATGTAATCCGTATCTGACCTTTCATTTCCCGGGCGATGATACCCGCGAGGGTCGTCTTCCCCAATCCCGGGGGCCCATAGAAAAGGCAATGATCCAGAGGCTCGCCCCTCATCCTTGCGGCCTTTATATAAATCTCCAGCTTCGCCTTGAGCTCCGCCTGTCCGACGAAACCGCCGAGGGAAACCGGCCTGATGCCCGGAGAATCCTCTTCCGTGCTCTTGCTGGACATGTCGACGATCCGTCCGGAACCCTCAGTCATCGAAAAAACTCCTTTTCCTTACGTCCGGTGTTGCAGTTGCTTAAGCGCGGCCTGCAACAGGGCCTCTTCGGTAAGGGCCGCGTCAGGTTCCATTCTGGAAGCCGTCGCCACGGCACGCATGGCTTCGCCTTGCGAAAATCCCAGTCCGGCAAGCGCATCAAGCACCGTCTTTGTGACCTGTCTGTCGCCGAGCATCGGCCGGAGGGACGAAGAAGCCGATTTTTCAATTTTTTGTTTCAACTCGAAACACACCCGTTCGGCCGTTTTCTTGCCGACACCGGGAACGGTCGCAAGGATGTGGGCCTGCGATGTTGCAATGGCCTCGGCGATTTCCCCGAGGTCAAGATTCCTGAGAAAAGACATGGCCATTCTCGCTCCAACACCCTTGACGGTCAGAAGCAGCTGGAAAAGCTCTCTTTCCTCTTCTTCCCTGAAACCGTAAAGGCCGAAACCCGTTTCCGCGACCTGCAGATGGGTGTATATCTTCAGCTGCTGGCCTTCTTCCACAGAAGAAAAAACGCTTTTCGAACAGAAAACAAAAAAACCGAAGCCCTGGACGGAGAGGCTGATACCTTCATCATTCTTTTCGGTAACCTTTCCCTCAAGATACCGGAGCATCTTTCGCGCCCCCTCCCGTCCGGTCTTCAAATTCGCTGATCATGATTCCGGCAAGGGCCACTGCAAGGGCATCGGCTGCATCATCCGGGGTCGGTATCGCCGGAAGGCCGTAGATCCGCTGCACCATTTGCTGGACCTGCCGTTTTTGCGCGAGACCGCTTCCACAAACGGCGGTCTTCACCTGGCCCGGAGTCGGTTCGATCACATGGATTCCATGAAGCGCACCCAGCAGAAGAACCACCCCCCTGACCTGATAGATCATTTCCGCGGTGGTTCTGTTTCGGCCGAAGAAAAGCCTTTCAACCGCGAGGATCCCGGGCCTTTTCCCCTCCACGATTTCTCGGAGTCTCAGATAAACGAGCGAAAGTCTTTCCGGCAGTGCTTTCCCCGCTTTCGTCTCTATCACGCCGAAGTCCAGCGCCCTGCAGGTGCTGCCCTCACTTTTGACCAGCCCGTAACCGAGCCGTCCGAGACCTGGATCGATACCGAGACAGAGTGTCATGGTTCAGCCAGCGATTTCTTCGATCATTTCATCAGCGATATCGAAGTTCGAGTACACGTTCTGGACATCATCGTGATCTTCAAGGGTATCCATGAACCTGAGGATTCTGGCCGCCTCTTCCCTGGATTCCACCTTGACATAGTTTTTCGGAATCATGTCAAGTTCGGCCTTTTCCACGGTGTAGCCCAAACCCTGCAGCTTCTCCCGGACATCGGAAAGCACGGAAGGTTTTGTCATCACCGTAAAGCCGCCATCTTCTTTCCCCAGGTCCTCTGCACCGCTCTCAAGGCAGCCGGCCAGCAGCTCATCCTCGTCAAGGCCCTCTCCGCTGACAAAAAGGATTCCTTTCCGTTCAAAAAGCCATGAAACGCACCCTGATTCGCCCAGGGACCCGCCGTTTTTGCTGAACAGGTGGCGGATCTCCGATGCCGTCCGGTTTCTGTTGTCCGTCAGCGTTTCCACCAGTACAGCGATCCCACCGGAACCGTATCCCTCGTAGGCGACTTCCTCGTAACGGACGCCTTCGAGGTCCCCGGTCCCTTTCTTGATTGCCTTTTCAATCGAATCAGAAGGCAGGTTTACAGATTTTGCCCTGTCTATCGCTGCCTTCAGACGAACGTTCATCGCAGGATCCGCGCCGCCCTCACGGGCAGCGACCATGATCGCCTTTACATGTTTCTGGAATTCCCGGCCTTTCTTGGCGTCCTGCGCAGCCTTGCGGTGCTTGATGTTCGCCCATTTCGAATGTCCAGCCATGTTCCATCACCTCTGGTGTTTTTCGGCATTCGTGTCAATCCTGCAGACAGGGGGCATTTCCCGCTTGTGGGAAGACCTGTCCCGCATGGCTTCGATCTTCCGCCGCACTTTTTCCGGAACCTTTCCTCCGGCGAGATAGGAATCTATCATGTCGTAATCCATGCCGATCTCTCCTTCATCGGTTTGTCCTTTCCAAAGCCCCGCTGAAGGAGGTTTCGAAACGATCTCTTCCGGGACGCCGAGATACCGGGCGACTTCTCGAACCTCCCCCTTCAGGAGGTCGCCAAGGGGGAGGACATCGACTCCGGAATCACCATACTTCGTGTAGTACCCGATCGTCAGCTCCGCCTTGTTTCCGGTTCCGCAAACGAGATATTTGTGCTGCTGCCCCAGAAGGTAAAGCGTCGTCATTCGCAATCTCGGTTTGACGTTTGCCAGCGGGAGTCTGTCAAAACTTTGCTGAATCATGGAAACAGATTCCGTCAGGGACTCGTAAACCGGTGTAAGGTCCACGAGCGTGTGCGGAAGGTCAAGGGCCCGTGCCACCCTGTAGGCATCCCTGACGTCCTCCTCGAGGCTGTGACAGGGCATGATCACCGCAAGCATGTCGCAACGGCAAACGTTTTTCAACATGGCCGCCACCACGGCTGAATCAATTCCCCCGCTGAGGCCGACCACCCCCCCGCACCTGCCCGAACTCCGCAACCTGTTCTCAAGCCATTCCTCGATCGTTACGGCCAGCATGCCGGGATCCCTGTAAAAGGATTGCAAGGGCACCATCTCCAAACTGTATGTTTATGTTTCCCGTCAAATCATCACGTGATATTCTAACACAGCCGATGTTACGGAATATACGTCCCAGGCAGGTGATGACGGTGGCAAAAAAGGCGCTTCTTGTTGACGGCTATGTAGACGAACCGGCCTGCTTCGGAGTCCCCCCGTATATATCGCCTTATGTGCGTTATCTTTTCGGCGTGCTGGCGACTCACGGCTTTGAAACCCGCTACACCAGCGCTGACGAATGGCGCCGTATGCCGCGCGGCGATGCTGTCGCGGAGGCCGATGTCCTCGCAGTCATAGCCGGCCTGACCGTTCCGGGCCGCTATCGGGGAGGGTCTCCGCTGACATTGCGTGAAATCAGGGAAATGGCATCATTGCCGAGAAAGGGGCCTCTTTTTCTCGGGGGTCCCATTCGTCACGGGTATGCCCTCAAGGGCGGGAGCCGGGCGATGGATCTGGGCGAAGAAGGTGTCGACTGCCTCTGCACCGGCGATCCCGAAGCAGTCCTCGACCACTACCTCCGGACGGGTGAATACGTTCCAACCAAAAAACGAACCTACCAGGATCTGCGGCGCTGGGCCGTTTCCGGAGCCCCGGTCGTCACATCCCACCCCTTTTATCCATGGATCATGGCTGAACTCGAGCTATCACGGGGATGTGACCGGAAAAACGGTCACTGCAGTTTCTGCTCCGAGGGCTTTCACTCATCCTACGAAGAGCGGCCTGCCGCTGATATCGCGGAAGAGGCAGGAGCGTTGGCAAAGGTTGGAATTACTGCATTCCGGTTCGGAAGGTGTTCCAACATCCTCTCCTGGGGTGGCGTGGACACCCCATCGGGTATCCGCCCGTCGGCGGCAAGCCTCAGGGACCTCTACACAGGCGTCCGCGACGCCTGCGACACCATCGAGGTCCTTCATACGGACAACTGCAACCCCTTGACCCTTGCATCTTTTCCGGACGAATCCCTTGCCGCCCTCGAGGAGATCAGTCGGTGGAACACCGAGGGGGATGTGCTTTCCCTCGGCATAGAAAGCCTTGATCCGAAAGTACGGAAGCTGAACAACCTGAAAGTCGATGAAAAAGGTGCGAAGCTCGCTGTCCGGCTGATCAACGAAGCCGGCGGCTGGAAAAAAAGGAAGCGGGGGTTGCCCTCGCTTCTTCCCGGTCTGAACTTCCTTGCGGGACTCGCAGGTGAAGACAGTCACACCTTTGATGCGAACCGCCGCTTTCTTGAAGGTCTCCTCGCTGAAGATCTCACGGTCCGTCGGATCAATATCAGGCAGGTCATGCTGTTTCCGGGAGCGCCCCTGGCAGGACTTCTCGAAGGATATCCTTCCCGTGCGAAGAAAAAAAGCTTTCTGAAATGGAAAAAATGGGTGCGGGAGGAAGTTGACCCCTCCATGCTGAGGCGTGTGGCGCCAACAGGAACGGTGCTGAAACGGGTAAAGCTTGAAGAGCGACGCGGCCGCTGGCATTTTGGAAGGCCTCTGGGAAGCTACCCGCTCCTGGCAGGTATCGCATCCTCAAGGGTGACTCAAAATGATGTCATTGACGTGGTCGTGACGGATCACGGGAGCAGGTCGGTGACTGGAATACCGTCACCTGTGGACATCAATCGCTGCAGCATGGAAGAACTGGAAACCCTCCCAGGGATCGGGAAAGCCCGGGCCGGGAGGATCATGCGTTCGCGGCCCTTGTGCCGGTTTGACGAACTCCAAGGGGTTCTCGATGAACCCGGGCTTCTGGATGAATTCCGGGAGATATTTCTCTTCCAGAACCCGTGAACGTTCCGGATTGTCGAACAACGTCCCGGCTTGCCCGGTACGCCGGACCATTGGATAATGAAAAGGTCCTGTTCAAGGTCTTTGCGGGCCCGGCCCTGTCCTTCAAAAGGAGGTCTTGTATGGAAAAGCTCGCCCGATTCAGCGTATCACTGCCCGAGTCGCTTCTAAAGGAGTTCGATGCCCGGATCGAGACCACCGGGCACAAAAACCGCTCCGAAGCGCTCCGGTACCTCATCAGGGGCTTCGTCGCCGAGTCATGCTGGGAAGCTGACACCGAAAGCGTCTACGGAACGATTACCATCACCTACGACCATCATTCCCATGATACCGCCCAGGAATTGACGGCATTGCAGCATGACTTCGGTCACATCATCATCTGCTCCACCCATGTCCATATCGATCATGACCACTGCTTCGAAGTCATCGTGCTCAGGGGTGCCTCAAAGGATGTCAAACGCTTTGTAGAGGCCCTTTCGGGCCTCAAAAGCGTTTATTCGACGAAACCCGTATTTACCGTTCTTGTCTAACAGGCATGTGAAGGCCGCCCGACGGGCGGCCTTCACATGCCTCACCCCGAAGGTGCGCAACCGGATTTCTTCCCCACTGATTCCCCTTCAAGGAGGATCATTGTCCGTGAACGGCACTTTGGGCATTTTACGTCGCTTTCGGCTGCGTCGACGTGAAATTCGTTTCCGCACACGGCGCACCGGAAAAGCCGTTCACCAGTCTGTGACATGGCGTTCACTCCCTTCGGAACCCTTTATACCCCAATAAGGTATCAAAGGTTTCCGATAGTGGCAACCATAACAGCCTTTATAGTGTGGAGCCTGTTCTCCGCCTCGTCAAAAACCTTCGACTGTTTCGATTCGAAAACCTCTTCGGTCACCTCGTTGCCTTTCACTGCCGGTAGGCAGTGCAAAAAGACCGTATCTTCGAGTCCGGTGGCGGCCATCAGTTCAGCGTTCACCCGGTAGGGCTCGAGCAGGGCGATCCGTTCCTTCAGTTTTTCTTCTTCTCCCATGGAGGCCCAGACGTCGGTATAGATGGCATGAGCACCCTGGACCGCCTGTTTCGGATCTTCGAAAAACGAGATGGACCCACCGGTTTCGCCTGCAATGGCCCTGCACTCCTCAACCAGTTCGCTCTGCGGGAACAGCGACTTCGGGGAGGCAATGGTAAAATGCATCCCCAGTTTTGCCGATCCGATCATCAGCGAATTGGCCATGTTGTTTCGACCATCGCCGAGGTAGACGAGCCGCGCGCCCCTCAGTAAACCGAAATTCTCCTGAATCGTCAGGAAATCCGCAAGAATCTGAGTCGGATGGTACAGGTCCGTCAAACCGTTCCAGACGGGAACTCCGGAAAATTTTGCCAGTTCCTCCACAGTGTCCTGACTGAACCCGCGGAACTGGATTCCGTCAAACATTCTCCCCAGCACTCGTGCCGTGTCCGCCACGCTTTCCTTGTGCCCCAGCTGGATATCGTTCTTTCCAAGATATTCCGGGTGGCCGCCCTCGTCCACGCAGGCCACGGTGAATGCACACCTGGTCCTCGTCGAGGGCTTTTCAAAAAGGAGAGCGACGCTCTGGCCATCAAGGGCGTTGCCCCTGATGCCCGCACGCTTTTTCAGCTTCAACGATGCTGAAAGGTCCAGAAGATACCGGATCTCGTCCGGACTGAAATCCCTCAACGTGAGAAAGTGACGTCCCTTGAGATTGATAGCCACTGTTTCATCCTCCTTTGCCGTATCTCAGGTTATAAGATCATGATCAAAAGCTTCTGTCGTCCCTCGCCATCGGCATGCTCATGCACCGGGGCCCGCCGCGGCCCCTTCCCAGTTCCGCTCCGCGGATTTCGTAAACCTTGATGCCGTTTTCCCGGAGCACACGATTTGAGGTAACATTCCTCCGGTAGGTCACGACGACACCCGGCGCGATCGCCAGGGTGTTCGTTCCGTCGTTCCACTGGTCCCGGGCCGCCGCGATGGGGTCTCCTCCACCCGTTTCGATGAAGCGGACCCTTTCCAGCCCAAGGGTCTTTTTGATGCAGGTTTCAAGGTCCCTGTGTTCCCGTATTGATTCCAGTGTCCCGTCTTCGCTGTACTGCAGTTCCCATATTCCTATGGAGCGCCTTGCTTCCGGATAAACGGTAAAAGCATCATGATCGACCATGGTGAATATGGTGTCAAGGTGCATGGCTGAACGCGTTTTGGGGATATCCACCGCAAGAACGGTCCGCACGGAGGTGTTCTGCGAAAGCCTGTTCCCTACGATCTGAACGGCCCCGGCAGCCGTTCTCTGGCTGATGCCTATTGCGACTACGTCTTTGGAGAGTACCAGGACATCCCCTCCTTCGATATGGTAGGGGTAGGTGTCCCTGCTCTGGTTGCCGAAAAACACTTTCAGGTTCTTGAAGTATGGATGGTGCTCGAAGATATACCTGGCATAAAGGGGTTCCTTTTTTCTGGCGTCGAAATTCATGGCGCTTATGATAACGCCGTCCTGAACAAGACTGAAGGGATCACGCTGGAAATACAGGTTCGGGAGAGGCCGGATCAGAAAATCGTGAAGGTTCATGGAGTCCAGCACAAGACTGGTGCAAGGCTTCAACAGCTCCAGGGCCTCCCCCTTCGTGAGTCCGGCAATCAGATCCTCTGCAAGCTCATCGGCGGGAATCTCCATGAGTTCCTTTTCGAGTGCCGTGGCAAGCGGAATGTCGAGGGCCTCCAGGGCGAGCACATCGTCAATCAGGCCCCTTCTGATTTCCTTGTCCTTCAGGATAAAGGAAAGGCAGTCCTTGAAATACACGACCTCCGTCCCGTTGTCACGAAGCAGATCGGCAAAGGCGTCATGTTCCTTCTGGGCCTCCTCGACCCAGATGATGTCATCGAAGAGCAATTCATCCTTGTTGTCGATGGTCAGCCGTGCAAGTTCCTTCCCCGGCCTGTGCAGCATAACCCTCTTCAATCGCCCGATTTCCGATGTTACGCAAAAGGCGCTCTGCTTCTCTTCCATTCGGGCTCCCCTCCAATTGGAATAAACTTTTGGTTTCGTGCAGTTCACTTACAGTATACCCGCAAGAAACCTCTGGTGCATGAAATCGTGGAAAAAAGAAGCGGGGCTCAAACCCCGCTTCCTGATCCTGCAGCGCAGCCGTGTGAAAAAACGGCTTCCCGTTTTGGCTTTCCGGTATTTCCCAAATTGTTGATGTCACCACGTCGCAACTCCATCGTCGACACGTGGTCGGCTTCCAGAAATCCGGCCAAAACTTCAAAAGCCCTCCATGGTTCCGCTCTGTCCCCGCATGTAAACAGATCTATCGCGGCGTATCCGTACTCCGGCCAGGTATGAATCGTCAGATGGGATTCAGAAATAATCACCACACCACTGACACCCTGGGGGGCGAACTTTCTGAAAGAGACATCGAGGACGGTTGCGCCCGCCGCGACAGCAGCATCGATCATGGCCTGCCGGATTCCGGGAAGATCGTTCAGAGCCTCATTCCTGCAGCCTGAGGCTTCTACGAGGATGTGACGTCCGAGGCTTTCTGCTTTTTCCATCGTTTCATCACCTGCCCCAGAAAAGCAGGCTTTCCCTGCAGATTTTCGCGGCAAGGCCCGCCGTTACTCCGTTTACATCCAGTAGCGGGGAAACCTCAACGATGTCGGCACCGATGATATCAAGGCGACCGAGAATTTCAACGGCTTCAAAAAGCTCGCCTGGCCCTATGCCTCCGGGTTCGGGTGTTCCCGTCCCCGGGGCGAATCCCGGGTCCACCACATCGATGTCAATGGAGACATAAACCGGATGCCCCTGCAGCAAAGCCTGAACGGTTTCAAGGGCTTCGGGAATCCTTCCCGCGATCAGGTTCGTCCTTTCCCTTCCCCAGGCATGCTCTTGTCTGGTGGCGGAACGGATGCCGAATTGATAAAGGTTTTTCGGGGACTGGAGGCACCCTTCGGCGACGCGCCTCATGACGGTGGCATGAGTCAGTCTCGCACCGTGGTAAGCATCCCTCAGGTCGGCGTGGGCATCAAAGTGAACAACCCTGAGATCCGGATGACCTTTCACCGCCGCCTCAATGACGGGAAGCGTCGTCAGATGTTCACCCCCGAAGGTGAAAAGCCTTTTCCCCTGGCCGAAAAAACGCTGCGCTACGAGGCGAATGGCATCCAGAGATTCTGCGAGGTCTCTACCGTCGAGCAGTATATCACCGATATCCATGAAAGACACTTCTTCCAGGTCCCGCCCCGCATTTATGCTGTAGGTTTCCAGATGCCCCGACTCTTCCCTGATCGCTTCAGGGCCTCTGCGGCTTCCCGGAAGCCGTGAGACCGTCAGATCAAGAGGCGCCCCAAGAATGATCCAGTCGGCGCCCGAAAGCCGGCCCTTCGATCCAAGGAACCTTTTCAACAGGAATCTCCTTCCCCTTCAAGAAGTTCCACGACAAAAGGCGGAAGCGCAAAGGCCGCCTTGTGAATTGCACCTGTGTAGTACTTCGTTCCGCCGGGCGCCTCCCGAAGGGTACTCTCGGGGTCCCGGGTCTTCGAACCGATCGTGTAGGTCCACATGCCCGTCGGATAGGTCGGCATGGCTCCCCAGAAGACCTTGACCAGTGGGAAGACTTTCTTCATTTCAGCAACGGCTTCGCGAAGCAGGCGAGGTTCCGCAAAGGGGGATTCCGTCTGCGCCACCATCATGCCATCCTCCCGAAGGGCGTTAAAGACGTCCCTGTAGAAAGGTTCCCTGAACAGCCCTTCTGCGAAATCCACCGGATCCGTGCTGTCCACCACGATCACGTCGAAGCAGGATTCACGTCCCTTGATAAACTCGAGAGCATCCATGGACTTCACCTGGACACGTGAGTCTCCAAGGCCGCAGCTCACACCGGGGAAAAATTCCCTGGAAGCCTTGATCACCTCTTCGTCGATATCGACGAGCACTGCCTTCCGGAGGCTATCATGGCGGAGGATTTCCCTGATGCTCCCTCCGTCCCCCCCACCGATGACCAGGACGTCGGAGGGCTCCGGATGGGAACACATCGCCACATGGACCATCATTTCGTGATAGGTGAATTCGTCTTTTTCGGTCAGCTGGATCGCCCCGTCGAGGACAAGAGTCCGCCCGTACTGTTCCGTGTCGACGACAAGAAGATGCTGGTACGGCGTCTGCAGGTTCCTGAGGACGCTTTTCATCCTGAGCCCGAGTCTCAGGTCGGGAGTCTGGTATTCAGTCAGCCACATATCGGCTTTTCTTTTTTCCATTTTCACCAACCGTTCCAATCGGGTTCCCCTTTACCCGCGAGGGTAAAACAGGGGGCATGCGGCAATGACGGAACCGCAATTCTCCACGACATGGTCTACAGCCTTGACCTTGACTTCCCTGAGTTTGACCTGCCGCATCTCGAAGGCATCCCGGACCATTTCCTCGACCTTCCTTGCCGCCTCGTCGGCTTCGCAGAATCCCGAGAATTCCATGATCATGCCCGAATCCCCGTCGTTTTCCGGGACACCGACGCCGATGGCCGCTGAAATGGTTTCCCCCTCCACATCACTGGTAATTGACCCGTAGGCTACCGGCAGAAGCGAACCCAGGGGAAGATCAATCCCGTCTTCAAAAACACATCCTGGGGGAAGAACGCTGCTGACGCGGAGCAAATTCATGTTTCCTATTCCCGCGTCAAGCAAGGCGGCATCGAAGGCGTTCAATTTCTTGTAGCCCTCTCCCTTCCCTACGGTCAACGCATATTTCTCAGGCACCGGCAACATATCGCAAGCCCCCTACCCTCGATGTATGTCCTCAAGCCGAGGAAAAAGCGGATATCATTATATCGACACATTCCCGCCTGTCAATCAGCCCTTCGACCCGGCCTTTGGGGCCATCCTCACATTCTGCGCGAGACAGAAGGGTTTTCCCCGTCCAGCCATGATTCGATGAAAGATGACAACCTGTCTTCAGCCTGGTCGGCATCCCACCGTTCCACAATCCTGCCGTACCGGAAAACGGCCACTCCCGACGCTGTACCGGCGATACCCAAATCAGCGTGGGCCGCCTCACGCGGTCCGTTGACTTCGCAACCCATGACGGCAACGGTCCAGTGTTTCGGAAATCTGTCCATATGGGGCTCGAGAAGTCTGACGAGTCTTTCGACGTCCACTCTTTTCCGTCCGCAGGCAGGGCAGGAAACGAGGTCGGCCCGAAATCGCCGCACACCCAGATGCTGCAAAACGGCCTGTCCGACAAGCACCTCTTCCGTCGAAGGTCCCGTAAGGCTGATCCTGAGGGTGTCTCCAACTCCTTGTAACAGGATCTGGGCGAGCCCGCAGGAGCTTTTGACAATACCCCATCTTCCCGGTCCTGCTTCCGTGATCCCCACATGCAGGGGATAAGGGAAACGCTCCGCGAGCATGAGGTTCGATCTGACCGTATCTTGCAGAGAGGTGGATTTCGCCGAAAGGATGATGTCCGTAAACCCCTCCTGTTCCATGACACTCACCTGGTCGGCGACGGCTTCGGCGAGTGCCGCTCCGTTGTCGCCCTCCCAGCGCTTCAGGTGCCGCTCGGGAAGGGATCCGGAATTCGCGCCGATCCTCAGCACGACCCCCTCTTTCGAAGCCGCTTGGATGAGTTCCCGCAACCCCTTTTTGTCTTCCATGTTTCCGGGGTTGATGCGGACAGATCTCGCGCCGCAGCGGACCGCTTCGATAGCAAGGGCGAAATCGAAATGGACATCGGCCATGACGGGAATGTTCGTCCGTTTCAGCAGTTTTGAAAGGTCCGGGGCAAGGTCACTCGAGGGAAAGGCAACCCGGACGAGCTCACAGCCAACGGCCTCCAGTTTATCCATCTCCTCGAAGGCTTCAGCCTTTTCATTCAGGGGGCTCTTGAGCATGCTTTCCACCCTTGCGGGCGCCCCGTTTCCGACATCCATCCCCTGGATACGAAGGGTTTTTTTGTTTCGTCCACCTTGTTTCATGGTGTCCCCTACCCGTTGCTTGAAGGAATCAGGCGAATGATATCCTTCCAGGTTACAGCCAGCAAAAGGGCGATCAGAAGGGCAAAACCGACGAGATGAATGTACTGTTCCCATCTTTCGGGAAGGCGTTTTCTGAAAATGATCTCGAAGAGCACCAGGATGAGGCGCCCGCCGTCGAGGGCGGGAAAGGGGAGAAGATTGAGAATTCCCAGGTGCAGGTTGATCATGGCAAGGAAGGACACAAAGGTCCAGATACCGCTTTTTGCGGCCTCTCCGGCCATTGCCGCAATCCCCACAGGACCGGTGATCTCGACGTCCGCTTTACCGACAATCCATGTATAGATACCCTGAACGATCTGAAGACTGAAATCCCATATATAACTGACCGAATTCAAGACCGCCCCGACGGGCCCGTAGGTCACCCTGGCTGGCTGGATGCCGAAAAGGGGGTATCCCAGTTCCGGGTCAACGGGAATCATGGTGGTAATATTGAAAACATCCGACCCCCTTTTGACCTTCAACGTCACCGGCTCTGCTTCAGTCTTGCCGCGTATCTCCCTGGACATTTCCGACCAGTTTCCAACCTCGTTACCATCGACGGCGACGATTTCGTCCCCTTCCAGGATGCCCGCCTCTTCGGCAGGGTATCCTTCGAGGACACCTCCTATTTTCGTGCTGTCCATGTCGATAACGCCGTGCCCCGCAAGCAGGATCGCCGTCAGTAGCAGGGCGAGGAGAATATTGGCCATGGAGCCTGCCGCCAAAACGGCAAGCCGCTTCCATGGTCCCTTCTCAAGAAAGGACGCACCGGGGCGGACCCTTTCTCCTTCTTTTTCCTCACCCATGCCGGCGAGCCGGACAAAGCCTCCGACGGGAATCGCCCTGACAGACCAGAGCATCCCGTTTTCCGCCCGTTGCCAGAGGACCGGCCCCATGCCGAAGGCGAATTCGTGAACCTGTATACCGTTTGCAACAGCCGTGAGATAGTGCCCAGATTCATGTATGATCACGCAAATCGCAATGACGACAATAAATGAGAGCAAGCTCGTCAGCATCTGTCAGCCCCGCCCCTCTTGATTCCAGAGTTTTCCCGTCTCTTCCATTTTCTTTTGAACGGCCCTCCTGCCCTGCCCGACAACACCCACAGCTTCTTCCCAGCCCCGCGGGGCAGTATCGTCGTAGTCCCGGAGCGCTGCTTCAACGAGCGCCGGAATGTCACGATAGGGGATCTTCCCCTGCAGAAAGAGGCTCACCGCCTCTTCATCGGCACCAACGAGGAAGGCAGGATGTCCGCCCCCCTTTTCAAAAACCTCCCTGGCGAGACGGTAGCAGGGGAAGCGTTTCATGTCGATTTCCCTGAAACTCAACTTTTCAGATCCCGTCGGCATTCCGTGCCGACAGGTTTCAAAGGGACATGGCAACGTGTCCGGGTAAGCGAGGGCGGAGAGAATCGGGATCCTCATATCCGCAGCGAAGGCGGCCATCCGCCTTGTTCCATCCCGGAAGTCAACCATGCCGTGAATGCGGGATTCAGGATGGATGACTGCTGAAATCCTGTCAGCTTCACATTGAAAGAGGTATCCCGCCTCAATGGTCTCGAACCCCTTGTTCATCATCGTCGCGCTGTCCACTGTGATTTTCGGTCCCATAGACCACACGGGGTGCCTGAGAACGTCGTCTTGGGTGACTTCCGAAAGCCGTTCGGGGGACACGTCGAGGAACGGACCGCCCGATGCCGTCAGAATAATCCGTTGCGCATCATCGCAGTTGCAGGTCTTGCCGAGGCACTGCCAGATCGCGTTGTGTTCGCTGTCCAGCGGCAGAAGCTGGTTTTCGTATTGGACCGCGCCGGTAATCCACTTTCCCGCTGCTATGAGGCTTTCCTTGTTCGCAAGGCATACCCGTTTCCCGGCACGTAACGCCTCAATGATGGCGCCCGCGGCGGCGACTCCCGAAGAGGCGGCAACGACGGAATCGATGTTTTTGTCCGTCGCCATCTGCTCAAGTGCCCCGTCTCCGCACATCCATCTGGTTTTTTCATGGGCTTTCCGTCCATAGATTCCGGGATGATCTTCACCTGCCAGGACAAGAACCCTGCAGCCGGTCTCTTTCTGAAGATCAACAAGGCCCTCTCCGTTTCGGCAGGCCGCCATCGAATGAAGAACAAACCGTTCAGGAAAGGCCTTGCATACCTGGACCACCGATCTGCCAACGCTGCCGGTGGCCCCGATAAGGGCGATCCGTACCGGCTTTTCCCCTCTCATGACCACAAGACCCCAAAAAACAGATACACCAGCGAGGCATTGACGAGAATGCTGTCAAAGCGGTCAAGCATGCCTCCATGCCCCGGAATGACCGAGCCCGAATCTTTTTTTCCTGTTTCCCTTTTGATAAGGGATTCCGCCAGGTCCCCCAGCTGACCGAAGGTCCCGCAGAACAAACCGATCAGAAGGAGGGGAACAGGCCGGATTTCCCAAAGGTAGGACAAGGCCCCTGCGCAGAGGAGGCTCCCGGCAAGGCCGCCCACGAATCCCTCTATCGATTTCCTCGGGCTGACGGCCGGAGCCAGTGGAGTGTTTCCCCAGCATGAACCAACGACGTAGGCGAGAACATCACAGGCCCAGGTGCAGGCGAACACCGTAACGAGAAGGAAAATTCCCCAGGGATGATTCCGAAGGAGAATGAGAAAACTCCAGGGCAAGACACAGTAAAAGACCCCCGCAAGGGTGCCGCTGATGTTCTGTATGCCGAAACTGTGCCCGGAAAGACTTCTTCGCACGATTTCCACGAAAAGAACGAGAAAGCCGCAAAGGGAGAACATGGGGAGCACGGCTTTGGTCGCGTTGAAATGGGAAGCGACGAGGATCAGCACCGCAGCCACGTACCCGACACCCCTAGAAACATGGAAAGAACCCAAAAGCATCCTGTAAAATTCCTCAAGCGAAACCAGGGCTATGGCCGAACTCATCAAAAACCAGGCAGGGCCTCCGATGTAGATGCCCCCGAGAATGGCGAGAACGATACATACGCCGCTTCCGGTTCGTGTCAATGCCTCTCGATTCAGTATTTTAGACAGATCCATAACGTCGCGTCCTTTGCGAATATGCTTCGATGGCATGCTCGAAATCGCTTTCATGGAAATCCGGCCACAAAAGATCCGTGAAATAAAGCTCCGCATAGCTTGACTGCCACAAGAGGAAGTTGCTGAGCCTCATTTCACCGCTCGTTCGCACGACAAGATCGGGGTCGGGAACATCGGGAAGATACAAATAAGACCTGAAAGACTTTTCATCGAGTTTTGAGGCTCCGTCACGGACGGCTTTCCCGAAGGCGTCGAGGATTTCCTGCCGTCCCCCGTAATTCATGCAGACGATCACCTGCATGCGGTCATTTGATGCGGTGGTTCTTTCCGAAAGCTCGACCAGCTCCTGAAAGTCGTCGGGGAATTCGCCGATTCTCCCGGAAAACCTCAGCCGGATCCCCTGTTCCGCCAGCTCCGCCGATTTGTCGGCGATTTGCTGCCTGAAAAGTTTCATCAGGCCTTCAACTTCTTCGACCGGCCTTTTCCAGTTTTCCGTCGAAAATGCGAAGAAGGACAGGTAGCGAACACCCTCACGCAGACCGAATCTGACAGCCCTCTCAATGGCTTTCACACCTTCCCGGTGACCAAGTATCCGTGGCAGGCCCCTCTTCGACGCCCATCTGCCGTTCCCGTCCATGATGAAGGCCACGTGAGCGGGCGTTTTTCTTTCCATGCTTTTTAGTTCATTCATGAGAGTTTCTCCCGAGTGATTCCCAGCGTCTTTTGACTTCCTGGATATCCAGCCAGGTCTGATGTTTCGGGCTTCCCGACTTGTTTGACCCATTCCTGAGAAGATAACTTGGGTGGAACATGGGCATGACCGATATGTTTCGCCAGTTGAACCACCGACCCCTGATTTTCGTTATCCCCTCCGTCGTCCGGAGTATCCATTTGGTCGGCGTGCTCCCCAGACACACGATGATCTTCGGTTTTATCAGGGCGATTTGCGCCTGAAGATATTCATCACATGTGGTCATCTCTTCCACCGTGGGAACCCTGTTCCCAGGAGGTCTGCATTTCACTACATTGGTAATGAAAATTTCTTTTCTTGAAATATCCACCGATTCAAGGATTTTCGAGAGGAGCTTTCCCGCCTTGCCGACAAAGGGCCGTCGCTGCTCGTCTTCATCTGCACCGGGACCCTCGCCGATGAACATCACATCCGCATCTGGATCGCCTTCACCGAAGACGACGCTTTTCCTCCCCTCGGCGAGTGGACACTTCAGGCAGCCCGTTGCCAGTTCCTGCAGAAGCCGCCAGGCCTCCCGCCTTTTCTCGAGAACCGGGTCTTCGTACCCGACAGGATTTGTTCCTTGCATATTCACCACATTTCCACCTCTTGTACATGCACATCGATTCGCCTCACATCAAGACCTGTAAAATAGGAAACGGCCTTGAAAACCCGCTCCCGCAACATGGCGCCCGTTTCTGAAAGGGTTCGTTCGCCGATTACCGCCCTTACCGAAATAGATATGGCAATCCCGTCCTCTGAGGGTCTGACCTCAAAGCCCAGCACCTTTGCGATACCCCGGGAACGAAGCGCGATGAATCGGCCCATCTGCTCGACCACCAGGGGGTCGATATGCAGATCTCCGTAGAACTTGAACGGCGGTCTGACAATCGTTTTCTCCCCTTCATGCCCCCCCCTGTCGCTCCAGAGGACCCGGAGTCGTCCCACAAGCTTGCCTGCAAAATTCCTGCGGACCTGGACATGGGAAACGGGAATCACATGCTGGCCCTTCAGGCTCCGCTCCTTCTGCGCATTCAGTATCTCTTCCGGTGACGCCACTTCTTCGATACGTATCGTTTTTTCGGGAACCGGCAGGCCGAGATTCTCGACAATGTGGGAAATCATTTCGTCCGATGTGGCGATAATCATCACCGAACAAGGCCGAACCTTGTCAAGGTAGGACCTTACGGTTTGCCTGTGGTCATCAAGCTGGAAGAGGGCCCGTCGAATCGCCCTGACCTGGTTTTTCTCCGCCTTGGCACTTCTGCCGCTGACGATCTGCCCTCTTCGTATCACAAGGCCGTCATCAATGATATAGTCAATGCCAAGGTTGAGCCCTACAAGCTGTGCTCTCTGGCTTTTTCCGGTTCCTGCGGAACCGACGAAGGCGGTGACATTCACACCCGCCAGCTTTGCTTCAGGAGGTGAAAGATCACTCTTCAACCTTGTTCAGCACCTTCTCCATCGCCTCGAGAAACGTATCGTTTTCTTCAGGTGTTCCGACGGTAACCCGAAGAAATCCCGAAAAACCCAGATCGCTTCCCCTTCTGACGATAACACCCTCGCGCAGGAGGAGTTCGTAGATTCTTTCGGCAGCCCGGTGCCTGACGAGCACGAAGTTTGCGCAGGTATTTTCCACATGCACGCCGATCTTGAGAAGCTCCTTCAGCAACCGGTTCCTTTCCTCAATGGTCCTGAGGCGGATAGTCCTGATGTATTCGGCTTCCCCCAGGGCCGCCAGAGCCGCTCTCTGGGCGATCCTGCTGACCTCGAATACCGGGTGGATCTTGTCGTAGGCGTCGGCAATGCTTTTCGGGGAAATGGCATATCCCACTCTCAGGGCCGCCAGGCCGTAAATCTTCGAAAAAGTCCGGGTGATGACCACCCGTCCGATCTGGTGAAAAAGCCTGATTCCCGAAAGATAGGCGGGATCATCGATATATTCGGCGTAGGCTTCGTCCACCACCAGGAGGATTCCCATACCTTCGAGTTCCGAGGCGAACTGGATGAGCTCATTCCTGGGAAGCATCTTCCCCGTGGGGTTGTTCGGGTTGCAAATGATGACAGCCTTGGTCCTTTCCGTGCACGCCGCCACCAGTTCGTTGACGCTCCATCCTCCGTCAGGTCCGGTTTCCACAGGAACACATTCTGCTGCCGCGGCAATGCCCGCCAGTCGATAGAGCGGGTATGTGGGCACCGGAAAGACGATCTGGTCGCCCGGGTCGATAATGGTGTGCAGCAGGTTGTGCAGAAGACCTTCTGTGCCGGAGCCGAGAATCACTTCCGCCGGCGAGACGCCCCATTGTCCGGCTATGAAACGCCTGAGCTGGAAAGCACCCGGATCCGGATAGCGCTGCACATCCTTGAGGCTCGATTCGAGGGCCTCGCATACTGCTTCAGGCAAGGGCCAGGGATTTTCATTCGAAGAAAGCCGAACCACCCGTTCCAGGCCAAGTTCTCTCTGAAGTTCGGCAACGGGTTTTCCGTACCGGTATTTCTCGACGTCATTCAGCCCCTTGCGAACGATCTTCTTCAACCACACGACCAGACACCTCCGAAGGCCCCTTCACTCGCTACCACTTCGGCTCACCGTTCTCATCGGAAGGGACTACTTGTACGTTTCCTCCAAGACCCCGGATTTTATCATCGAATGCCTCATATCCGCGCCACAAGTGTCCGAGCCTGTATACCGTCGTTTCATCTTCGGCAGCCAGCCCGGCCAGCACCAGGGCTGCGCCCGCCCTCAGGTCGGTCGCACGGACATCCGCCCCTTTCAGCTGGTCCGTTCCCGTCACGACGGCGGTGTTGCCCTGCAGCTCGATCTGCGCTCCCATCCGTTTCAATTCGCTCACGTGGGAAAAGCGTGATTCGAAAACGCTTTCCTGGATGATGCTTGTGCCTTTTGTCGTCGCCATGAAGGCCGTGAACTGGGGCTGCACGTCCGTGGGAAATCCCGGATATGGCAGCGTCTTCAGGGATACGCTCTTCAGGGGGTCCGACGCATCGACGGTGATGGCATCAGGTCCCGCCTCGATGCCGACGCCTGTCTCTTCCAGTTTCGCAATGATGGCGTCGAGGTGCTCGGGGATGACATCCGTAACGGTAACCTTTCCCCGCGTAATTGCCCCGGCCAGAAGAAAGGTGCTCGCTTCGATCCGGTCCGGGATGATGTCCACAGTAGTCCCCTCGAGTGAATCCCTGCCCTTGAGGTGGATCGTTCCGGTTCCGATCCCCTCTATTTCACACCCCATCGCAGCCAGCGCGTTCGACAGATTGATAATCTCGGGTTCCCGCGCCGCATTCTCGATGACCGTTTCCCCTTCAGCAAAAGCCGCCGCCATCATGATGTTTTCCGTCGCACCGACGGAAGGGAAGTCAAGGTAGATTTTCGCTCCCTTGAGACCATCGGTTTTCGCATGGACGGCTCCATGCTCAAGCTGTATGTCCGCGCCGAGTTTTGACAACCCTTTCAGATGGAGGTCTATGGGGCGGCTCCCGATGGCACAGCCTCCGGGAAGGGGCAATACTGCACGTTTGGCCCTGGCGAGCAGCGGTCCCAGGACAAGGGATGAGGCCCTCATTTTCCTGACAAGGGCTTTCGGAGTGTCCCATGCGAGTTCATCGGGGACCGAAACAGTCATGACATCGTCTTCGTGCCTGACTTCCGCCCCCAGATGCCGCAAAAGGTCCGCCATGGTGAAGACATCGTGAAGTTTCGGAACCCTTCTGATCACCATGGTCTGCCCCTTGAGCAGAAGTGCCGCCGCAAGCACCGGCAACGCCGCATTCTTGGCTCCCTGGGCCCGTACACTCCCGGAAAGACGGGGTTTCCCCTGAATTACCATCTTGTATTGCACACCTATCACCTCAATCGAGTCTCTGTGAAAAAGGCCCTTCAAGAAGCGTCTTTTCCCCGGGCGACAAGAAAACCCGTCAGGGCGTCAATGATTTTTCCCGAGGCCATCCCTTTTCCAAAAGGATCTTCGTTTTCCTTCCCGCCTCGAAACTTCGAATCCATCTTTCCAGATAATACCATCTCAGCCGTCTCTTCTATGACCGAATCATCAGTGCCGACGAGGCGGGCCGTTCCATATTCCACCGCTTCGGGCCTCTCTGTAACATCCCGCATGACCAGCGTCGGCACCCCCAAACAGGTTGTTTCCTCCTGTATGCCCCCGCTGTCGGTCAAAATCAGCGTGCTCCTTTTCATGATCCAGACGAAATCAGGATAATCCAGCGGGTCACAAAGGAGGACCCTTTCCTGCCCGCCAAGTTTTCTTCTGAAGACCTTCCGGACTTCAGGGTTTCTGTGCATGGGGATCACCGTCCACAGGTCCGGGTGCGTCGCCGTTATACGGGCAACGGCATCGGTTATCCGTTCGAGGGGTTTCCCGAAAGACTCCCTCCTGTGAGCCGTCACGAGCAGGACCTTTCCTTCTGCGGGTATTTCCCCGAGCCTGCTGTCATCAGGTGATGACGAGTGTTCAAGCGTCCATTTCAGGGCGTCGATGACCGTGTTGCCGGTAACAAAGACCGCTCCTTCCGGGGCGCCTTCGGCGACGAGGTTCCGTTTCGCCCTTTCGGTGGGTGCGAAAAACAGCGACGCCGTCCTGTCCGCGATAACCCTGTTCAATTCCTCAGGAAAGGGCAGCCTGATGTTCCCGCTCCGCAGACCCGCTTCCACATGGCCCGTCGGCACCCCCCTGTAGAAAGCAGCCATTGAGGCAGCCATTGTCGTGGTCGTGTCCCCGTGAACGAGCACAAGGGATGGTTTGATCTCGTCTAGGACTTCTCCGACTTTGAGGAGCACCGAGGATGTCACGTAATCGAGTGTCTGGTTTTCCTTCATGATCGAAAGATCCCGGTCAACTGATATGCCGAAACAGGACAGTGCCTGGTGCAACATGTCGGTATGCTGGCCAGTGGCCAGGACAAAGGGATCGGCCCATCTTTTTTCCGAGAGGCCGCGTATGACCGGTGCCATTTTTATCGCTTCCGGCCTGGTTCCGACAACACAGCAAATGCGGTATTT
>JBNGCT010000009.1:0-30072 GCA_049974965.1 Thermovirgaceae bacterium | reverse complement strand
GGGCCACTGCAGTGGCCCCTTTCGCTTTTTTCGCCCCCTTCACCTAGTCAAAAAGATTGCAGGCCACTTGGTGGCCTGGTGAAATCTCTTTCAGGTCAGGACAAATTTCGCGGCACTTGGGCATTGCGGCATGACACCTGCCCTGGAAGAGGCAACCCGGAGGGGGGTCGATGGGGCTCGGGACATTCCCCTCGAGGATGATCCGTTCCCGGTTGCGCCTGTGAAGCTTGGGGACTGGAATCGCCGAAAGCAAAGCCCTTGTGTAGGGGTGGGCGGGGTTTTTGAAAAGGTCCAGGCTCCGCGCCGTTTCAACGATCTTGCCGAGGTACATGACGGCCACACGATCACTGATGTGTTTCACTACGGAAAGGTCGTGGGAGATGAAAAGGTACGTCAGGCCCAATGTTGACTGCAGTTCCTGGAGAAGGTTCAGGATCTGGGCCTGGATCGAAACATCGAGGGCGGAGACGGGTTCATCGCACACGATAAAACTGGGGTCCAGCGCTATCGCCCTCGCTATACCCACCCTCTGCCGTCTGCCGCCGTCCAGTTCATGGGGGTACTTGTTATAAAGCCTGGAGCTCAATCCAACCTTTCCCATGAGATAATCCACTTTGCTTTCGATCTCTTTTTTTGTACCGAGATGATGTACCTTGAAAGGCTTGGCAATGATCTGGGCGACACTCTTCCTCGGGTCTATAGACGAATATGGGTCCTGGAAGATGATCTGCATTTTCCGCCTCAGTTTCTTGAGTTGCCTGCCGGGCAACTTGTTGATGTCTGCACCGTTGAAGAGAACCGTCCCTCCCGTGGCATCTATCAACCGAATCACCACTCGACCGGTGGTGGATTTTCCGCATCCAGACTCCCCCACCAGACCCAGGGTTTCTCCCCGGTTTATCGAGAACCCGATATCATCGACGGCACGCACGACACCTTTGGGGGTGGGGAAATATTTTTTCAGGTTCTCCACGGAGAGGAGTACATCAGGCATGGACAATGGCTCCTTCTTCACTGTATAAATGGCATATCACCTGTTGGCCGTTTCGGTCAGTGACCCTGGGTTTTATCTTTTTACATACGGGCATGGCTCTCGGGCAGCGAGGTTCGAAGCAACATCCTTCCGGAAGGTTGATCGGATCCGGCATCAGTCCTTCGATCGGGTTTATGGTGCTTTCTTCCGCCTCTATGTCGGGGGTGCACTTGAACAAGGCCCTTGTATAGGGATGCAGGGGGGTTCCGAATACCTGCTCCAACGTCCCCTGCTCAAGAATCTCTCCTGCATACATCACGGCCACTTTGTCACAAATCTCCGCGACAACACCCAGATCATGGGTAATCATGATCATCGACGTGTCCAGTTCGTCTTTCAGGTCGTTCATCAAGTTGAGAACCTGAGCCTGGATTGTCACGTCAAGCGCCGTGGTCGGTTCGTCAGCCAACAGCAGACTGGGGCTGCATACGAGCGCCATGGCGATTCCCACCCGTTGTCTCATACCGCCGCTGAACTCATGAGGGTAATTATCCATGCGTTCAGGCTGTATCTGAACCATTTCGAGCATTCGCAAAGCCTGTTCCCTCGCTTGCTCCCGCGTTTTCGGCGTGTGGGCCTGTATCACCTCGGTCAACTGCGTGGAAACCGGGACCACCGGGTTGAGGGATGTCATGGGATCCTGAAAGATCATTGAGATCTTGTTTCCCCTGAGTGTATTCATTTCCTTTTCCGAAAGACGCAGAAGATCCCGCCCCTGGAAAAGGATATTGCCCGCCTTGATCCTTCCGGGCGGTTTGGGAACGAGGTTCAATATTGACAGAGCCGTCGTTGTCTTCCCCGCACCGCTTTCCCCCACCAGACCAAGAGTCTCTCTCGCGTTCAGGCGCAAGCTGATGCCGTTGACGGCCTTTACGACACCCTCGAAGGTTTCATACACCACTTCCAGGTTTTTCACTTCCAAAACAGCATCTGCCATGTCAGGTCCGTGCTCCCCTCTACTGCCGCAACCTGGGATCCAGGGCGTCCCTGAGGCCGTCCCCAAGCATATTCAGCGAGATCACTACAATGACTATCGCCAATCCGGGGAAAATGGTGATATGCGGGGCATTTCTCAGAAACTGCCGCCCTGCGCTCAACATGGAACCCCACTCCGGGGTCGGAGGCTGGATTCCCATACCGAGAAAGCTCAAGGTCGCGGCTGAAAGAATGGCCTTGGCCACTCCCAAGGTGCTTTGGACGATGATCGGGGCCATGCAATTCGGGATCAGTGTTTCCACAATTATTGAAAGATCCCCTGCCCCCAAAGCTCTGGCTGCCTCGACATATTCCTGTTCCCGCACGGAAAGCGCCGAGGCCCTGACAACTCTTGCGTATCTGGGCAATATGCTGACACCTACTGCTATCATGACATTTGTCAGATTTGTTCCGAAAACGCTTACGATCGCCAGGGCGAGAATAATCTGGGGAATTGCAAGCAATACGTCCATAATCCGCATAATAAAGTTGTCCAGTTTTCCGCCGAAGTAACCGGAAATACCGCCGATAAGCCCCCCGAAAACCGCACCGATGCCAACCGCAATGAATCCCACGTAAAGGGAGATCCTGCTTCCGTAGACAATCCTGCTGAAAATGTCCCGCCCGAAATTGTCGGTACCCAGCCAATGCACTGCGGATGGGGGCTCCAGCCTGTGCAGAACATCCATCTTCAGAGGATCATGGGGAGCAATCAAGGGTGCAAATATCGCGCAAATCACCAGGATCACCAGTACGGAAAGGCCCACCATGGCCATCCGGTTCTGTTTGAGCCTTCGCCAGACTTCCGACCAGAGACTCTGCCGTTTGCCCTTGAGAATTCCTTCGACCCGCTGTTCCGTAGCATTCTTCATTGTCTGCATGCTCATTCCCTTGCCTTCCGCCTTGCTAATGGTACTGGGCCTTTATCCTCGGGTCGAGGAAGGCGTAGATGATGTCAACCAGCAGGTTCACAATGCCCACTCCCAGGGCGAAGATAAGGACTCCACCCTGGACGACCGGGTAGTCCTGCGAGCGTATGGCTTCTACAAGCAACCTGCCGATTCCCGGATAGGAGAAGACAGTTTCGGTTACGACGACACCCCCGAGGGAATGTCCGAAATAAAGCCCCGATATGGTAACCACCGGTATGAGGGCATTCCTTATGATATGCCTGAAAAGCACTACTTTCCCTGGCAAACCCTTTGCCCTTGCAGTCCTGACGTAATCCTGCCGGATTACCTCGAGCATGCTGGAACGGCTCATCCGGGCGATGACGGCAATAGTCTGGATCGCGAGTCCGAAGGCCGGCAGGACAAGGTTTTTCCAGCTTCCGTAACCTGAAGACGGCAATATGGGGAAAATAACAGAAAATAAAAGCATCAGCATCAAACCGGCCCAAAAATTCGGGACCGAAAATCCGACAAGCGCCAGAAAACTGCTCAGGTAATCCGAAAAGGTGTTCTGTTTCAACGCCGCTATAACACCCAGAGGGAAGCCAATGAGTACTGAAAGGAGAATCGCGGTAACTGCCAGGGTGAGAGTGGCGGGGAACCGGCTTTTGATCTCCTCGAAAACCGGTGTGTTTGTCCTGAGGGATCTGCCGAAATCACCCTTCATTGCATTTGTCAGGAAGCGGAAATACTGAATGTGGATCGGGTCGTTCAGCCCGAGGTTTTCCCGAAGCTGGATTACGTCTTCCTGTGAGGCTGTCGGGCCCAGCATGACCTCCGCAGGGTCCCCCGGTGCCAGTCTCATGATCCCGAAAATGAGGATCGACACCCCCAGGAGTACCGGTATCAGCATCAGTATTCTCTTCAAAATATACTTGAGCATTCAGTCTATCCCTCACTGACAGGTGATCTGGTGTTTTCAGGTATGAGCAACCCGCGGCCCCGTGAAAAGGGTCTTTCTGCGGGGCCGCGGATCCTTTCTCCTACTGTGCGATATCTACACCGTATAGCGGATTGATGTTGTTCGGATACTGCACGAAACCAACGACATTCTCCCTGCTCGCTGACATGAATTTCGGCACGGCGATGAAAATGTTTGGCGCTTCTTCGATCAGTTTCGCCTGGAGTTCCTTGTAAACTTGCTGCCTTGCTGCGATGTCGACGGTAGTCCTTCCCTTTTCAAGGAGGGCATCGGTCTCTTCGTCACTGTAAAAATCCCTGTTCGACGCCTGTATAGCGGAACTGTGGAATCTTGGGAAAAGCCCTCCATCTGCGTCACCCGTACCAGTGTAGCCCAGAACGAAAAGCGCTTTTGATCCCTTCTTTGTAGCGTTCAGGAAGGAACCCCACTCCATGGTCTTGATTTCTGCATTAATGCCGATCTGCGAAAGGTAAGCCTGAACTATCTCGCACACGCTTTTTCGTTCCGTCCTTGGATCGGTCCAGAGTTCACAGTCAAACCCATTCCCGAAACCGGCTTCTTTCAGCAATTCGGCGGCTTTCTCCGGATTGTATGGATACACAGGCTCGAGTGACCGGTCAAAGCCCCAGATGCTGGGTGAGATTGGCCCATATGATGGATCCGCCTTCCCAAAGAACACCGCATCGATTATTGCCTGTTTGTCAACGGCGTAGTTCATGGCCAGCCGGACCTTCTGATTATCGAAGGGAGGATGGGTCAGGTCCATTCCAATGTACAGGGTTGATTGTCCGACCGTCTCATAGATCTGCAGGTTTTCGGCACCACTCAGACGCTCGTATTCCTGGGGAGGCAGGTTGTACATGATGTCGATACCGCCGGATTCGAGTTCAATGACCCTCGTGGCATCCTCGGGAATGGCACGGTAAACGACCTGGTCCACTTTCGCCGCACCTTCGAAATAGTCCGGGAATTTCTTCAGAACCACCCGGTCCCCGTAATGACGGCTTTCAAACATGAAAGGCCCCGTGCCGACGGGATTCTTTGCATAATCCTCACCGGCCGCCTCTACCGTCTTCTCGTTGAGGATCGCCATCTCGTACCTGGCCAGGCTGCTCAAAAGCGGGGCGAAGGGATTTTTGGTGACGATTTTTACCGTGTACTTATCCTCCGCCACCGCATGATCCACTTCCTGGAGAAGGTATGCGCCCGGAGCACTCATTTCAGGGGACATCAGACGTTCAATGGAAAAGACGACATCGGACGCCGTCAATTCGTCGCCGTTATGAAATTTGACCCCTTTGCGAAGGTGGAAAATCCATGTTTTCTCGTCCGGGTTTTCCCAGGATTCGGCAAGATCCGCTTCAATTTCTATTTCATCGTTAATTTTTACCAGGTTGTTGTAGATCTGCTTCATGACGTTCGCCGAATAAACATCGTTTGCCTTGTGCGGATCAAGTGTGGAAACATCCGCCACCTGGGCCACCGTCAGAACCTTCTCCGCCGAAGCCGCACCTGCCAGCCCTGCAAAACAGAAGACGGCAACAATCACTATCAAAGCAGCCCTTTTCATTACAAGTCCCCCCTTCATTCACAGCCCTCTTATTCTCCTGATTCAGAGAATGACCAGTTCCTTTTCCGCGAAGGAAAGCACCTCGCACCCACATTCCCCGATGACAACGTCGTCTTCTATACGGACTCCCCCAATGCCCGGAAGATATATCCCGGGTTCTATGGTAATGACCGAATTCACCGGCAGGTACTCGTCATTCGCAACATTGACGTTCGGGAATTCATGGAGTTCCAGGCCAATGCCGTGCCCCGTGGAATGTGTAAAATATTCTCCAAAACCCTGGGAAAAGACATAACTCCTCACCTTTTCATCAAGATCCCTGCCGGAAATCCGGCTGCCGGCTCCTTCTATTCCGATCCTGTTGGCCTCGAGCACAACACTGTAAATTTCCTCGAGCCGGCTGTCTATGGGGCCCACGGCGACGGTACGTGTGATATCGCTGAAATACCCCTTGTAGACAGCCCCGAAATCCATGGTGATGAAGTCGCCCTTTTCAATGACCTTGTTCGAGAAAACTCCGTGAGGTCTTTCTCCCCTTACCCCCGAAGCAACCACGAAATGACCTTTCGCCAGGTTTTCAGCGCCGAATTTCCGCATGCTGTAAGCCAATTCCGCCGCCAGGCCGGCTTCGGTCATACCCGGTTCGATACGCGGATACACGTCGTTAAAGGCTCTGGAGGCAATCTCGCAGGATTTTCTGATCAGCGTCAACTCGTTTTCGTCCTTCACGGATCGCAGTGACTTGAAAAAGTTTTCATACCCCTTTAGTGAAACCCCCAGGGAGTCAAGCCTACGAAACCAGTCGACGGTGAGCTTCTCCATTTCAAACCCGAGGGTCCGCACCCGGTTTTGCTCGAAAATACCTGCCAGCACCGGCCACGGATCGCGGCCTGGAATCCTGCCTATGATGAAATCAGATTCTTCCTCCGCCTGGACGAAATACCGTGAATCGACAACAAGGTAATTATTCTCCGGCATCAGGACAACTGCTGCGGCGGATCCGCTGAAGCCGCTCAGGTATTGGACATTGGGCCGGTTGTCGTACTCCCGTGAAAAAAGGACAAAAGCGTCAAGTTGTTCCTTTTCCCATAGCTGATCCAGCTTCTTTGCCGTCCGCGAATTCATTGATTCCTCCCGGGATAGCCTCTTGTGGTCGATGATTTATCCCCTGCGTCCCCACTTGTTCAGAAAAAGCGCATTTTGCTGGAACCATTTCACCCCTGCGAAGCCAATTACCGGTCTCCGGTATTGCCGATCGCAGCAACCCATCATTCGCCCGATGAAACACGGCTTCACCAGGCATAAGCGGCTCCATCGGTTCTCCATTCCGTACCGGCACAGAGTACGCCGGATTCTTGATCCTTCCAGATCACCTGTCCCCTGCCGAAAGTTTCATTCCCCACCGCTACCTGCACATCATGGCCACGCCGCTGGAGGGATTCCGCAACGTGACCCGGAATTCCCCTTTCCAGGACGATCGTCCTGCCGCCGACCCATTGCCATCTCGGCGCATCCAGGGCGGCCTGCGGATTCAGATGGTAGTCGATGGTGTTCAAAAGCAGCTGGACATGTCCCTGAGGCTGCATAAACCCGCCCATCACACCGAAAGGACCGACAGGGATTCCCCCCTTCGACAAGAACCCCGGAATTATCGTGTGGTAGGATCGCTTGCCCGGCTCCAGGACATTCGGATGGGTCGGGTCGAGGGAAAAATTATGCCCCCGGTTTTGCAAGGCTATTCCGGTTCCCGGCACAACCATCCCCGAACCAAAGCCCATGTAGTTGCTCTGGATAAAGGAAACCATGGTCCCCTCCCCGTCTGCTGCAGCCAGATAAACCGTTCCGGCCGCATGCGGCCAGCCTGGCGCCGGCTCGCCGGCAACATGGGAAATCAGCTTCCGTCGTTCCGTTGCATATGCTCCTGATAGAAGGTCTTCCACCCGGACTTTCATTCCTGAAAGTTCCGTTATCTGCGCCTGGCCATCTGCAAAAGCCAGTTTCATGGCCTCGATCTGGTTGTGGAAAGCGGCCTCTTCATCTTTAGCGCCCGGATCCATTGCCGACAAAATGTTCAAAGCCATGAGGGCCACCAGCCCCTGACCGTTTGGAGGGATCTCCCACACATCGTACCCCTTGTAGGATACGTGGATGGGCTCAACCCATTCGGGACTGAACCTCTCCAGGTCCTTTTTCGTCAGAAATCCTTCCCTGGACCGGAAAAAGCGGTCGATTCGCTCCGCGATTTCCCCCGAGTAGAAAGTGCGTGCCCCTGAAGCGGCAATCTTTCTCAAAGTGTCTGCGTGATCGGGTGACTTCCACATCTCACCGATCCGCGGAGTTCGCCCGGACGGGGCGAAAACACGGCCCCATTCAGCAAAGGCTTCCCCGTCGATCTCGTTTTCGTAACGCGTCCAGGCCCTGCTCCAATGCTTTCCGAGAACCGGAGAAATCGGGAAACCCTTTTCCGCATACTCCACGGCAGGTCCAAAAAGCGCTTCAAAAGGAAGTTTCCCGAATCTTTCCGAAAGCGCGGCCCAGGCAGCAGGAGCCCCCGGCACTGTGACTGGGATGGGACCAAATTTGGGCATTTCCTTTAGTCCCCTTGAATGCAATGCCCCGGGCGACAGGCTTGCAGGGGCGGGCCCGCTGGAATTCAGCCCATGCAGCTTGCCCCCCGCCCACACCAGTGCAAAGGCATCTCCCCCAATGCCATTTGATGTGGGTTCAACAACGGTCAGGCATGCTGCGGCGGCAATTGCCGCATCAACGGCATTGCCGCCCTTCTGAAGCATTTGAAGACCAGCCTGTGCAGCCAAGGGCTGTGAGGTCGCAACAATGCCTTTCCTGCTGAAAGTCACCATCCGCTGCGATGGGTAAGGGTAATTCAGAAAATCGAAATCCACCTTTTTCGCCCCTTTATTTTCTTCCGTTATACTGTTCGACCATCTTGTTATCAACATGCTTCTCTAGAAAATTACAGAGATTGTAGCATTTGCGTTTCGATTTGTCCAAGCTTATGATATGAAAACTATTGACGTTTTTTTATTGCTTTGTGCATTTTTTGATTTGCATTATGCATGCTTTTGTGTATCATTTTGCATGGTTATCACTGTCCGGTAAAGGGGCGGGACGCTTATGCTTGAATTTTTGGTCATCTATCGGGACTTGTTCATGGGTTTTTTGCGACCGGGTATTTTCGGTTTTGGCGGAGGGCCATCCTCGATTCCTCTTATCCGTATAGAGGTTGTGGATCGGTACGGTTGGATGACCATGCAGGAATTCACGGATGCCCTTGCCTTCGGGAACATGCTTCCCGGACCGATCGCGACAAAGATGGCCGCCTTGATCGGATATCATGTAAGCGGCATCGTTGGTTCGCTGGTGGCCATCATAGCGAACATCGGCCCCTCAGCTGTTGCAGCAATTCTTCTGATCAGTTTCTACGCCAGGTTCTCCGAAACCACATGGATGTCAGGCATGATGACGGCAGTCAGGCCCGTTGTTGTAATCCTCGTCGCCCAGGTGGTTTTGATGATGAGCAGGACATCCTTTACGGGAATACAAACATGCATCATTGCAGTTGCAACCGTTCTTGGTCTGTCGGTTTTCAGGCTGCACCCGGCGGTACTGATTGTCCTGGCCCTGGCATACGGGGGGGTATTCCTGAAATAACCGCAAAGGGAGGATCCTTATGACACAGATCAAAAGCCTGGATGCCATCGACAAGACCATCATTGACCTGCTGGCGGAAAATTCCCGCATGTCCTATGTGGATATCGCAAAGCATGTCAACCTTTCACGCACAGCGGTGAAGCTTCGCGTGGAATCGCTGGAAACTGAAGGGATTATCGAGAAATACACAATAATCGTAAACCCCGTGAAAATCGGGCGGAGTATTTCCGTTTATTTCGATATCGAAGCCGCACCTGACGCCTTGCCAAGGATGATCGAAAAATTCGTCCGGACCGAGTTTGTCACAGATCTCTACCAGATGACGGGAGCATCCCGGCTTCACATGCATGCCGTGCTTTCATCTACCGAGGAACTCGATCATTTCGTACAAAATGAACTCTACACTTTGCCCGGTCTCGTGAAGGTTGACATGAACATCATCATCTCTCACCTGAAAACCCGCAAAGGCATTCGTGTCTGAACCTCATCAGTCACGTGTTCCAGGCACTTCAAAAAGCTTGCGGATTCCTCATTTCCGGCAACCCGCACAGGCAGCAGGTCTTTATTCCCTTGTAAAGACACATTCCCCCGAACAGAAGGTCTGCCTCACCCGTACATGCCTGAGCTCTTCCGGGTCAACCGTCCAGGGGTCGTCATCCAGGATAACGAAATCCGCCAGCTTGCCGGGTTCCAGGCTGCCCACCTCTTTCGCGGCTCCAATGGCGATTGACGCGTTTTTCGTGAAAAGAGCCATGGCCTGGTCGATGTCAAGTTTCTGTTCCGGATGCCAGCCGCCGGCGGGTGTCCTCTCCAGCCCCCTGACCCTGTTGACGGCTCCGTCAACCCCGAGCCAGGGATCCGGCAGGGCGGCACAGCAGTCCGAACTGCCCGAAATCATGATCCCCGCGTCCAGAAGGGTTTTCCATGCGTAAGAATAAGGTTTGAACTCTCCAGGCAGGCGGGCCTCGGCTATGTCCACCTCGTCGGCGAGGAACACGGGCTGTATGTCCGCAATAAGCCCCAGCGCCCTCATCCTTGGGAGCTGGTCGGGCCGTACAACGTAACAATGTATGAGTCTGTTGTTTGTTTCAGCAGGACCGTGGATCTTTCCAGCCCGCTCGAAGACATCCAGCATCTGGTCTATCGCCCGGTCGCCCAAGGCATGGGCCGCCACCTGAATGCCTCTTCCATGGGCCCCTTCAACCAGGGCATAGAGGTCCTCCGTTTCATAGTTCAATTCCCCCCTGTTTCCAGGATCATTCATGTAATCGAAGCTCAAGGCCGCCGTCAGTGCGCTGAAGCCGCCGTCTGCAAACAGCTTCAGCCCGCCGTAACGGACTTTTGGGGAACCGAAAAAGGAACGGATATCCAGGTTCGGGAGTTCGTTAAAGTGCACGGTAACCCTGAGCGGGAGACGGTTCCGCCTTTCGAGCTCCTGGTATATCCCCAGGGACTCCCGCACACCGATATGTTCCGCCGAAGTCGGGTTTATTGAGGTTATGCCGTATCCCGAGAACTCCTTCAGACACCTGTCGAGGTTTTTCGAAAGCAGCGCCTGGTCCTCGAAGGGGTCCGGCATGGCACGGATCAAAAGTTCAAGACCCGTCTCCAGGATGATTCCACTTGGGCGGCCCGTTTCTTCCCTTAGAAAACCCGACGGCAAATCGTCCCGCTCCAGAAGCCCCGCCGCCTCGAGGGCCTTTGTGTTCGCCACGTGGGCGTGACGACAGATTCGGGTGATCAGGACAGGGTTTTCTATCACGTCGAGATCTTGTCGTGTCGGCATCCGGCCTTCCCGAAAGACGGAATGATCGAAATTGATCCCCCGGATCCAGGAGCCGCGGGGCCTCGCAGCGGCCGCCTTCTCCAGCGTCGAGACGACGCTTTTAATGGAAGGGGCTCCCGCAAGGTCGACGTCGTTCTTGCCGAGGACGTAATCAAGAAAATGCAGGTGGGAATCGATAAGGCCGGGGATGACCCTTTTCCCCTGGAGGTCCACTTTTTCCACGGGTCCGGGCGCAAAGCACGAACTCACCTCGACATTCGACCCGACCGCCAGGATCCGTTCCCCGGAAATCATCATGGCTTCGGCTTCTGGCTCTCCCTCCGCCATGGTCTTGATTTTACCGGAGTGATAAATTGTGAATTTCATAGAACACCTCGCATGTTCCGGGTTTTTTTCAGCAATCAGAATATGCATCCCCTGAATTTCGAAGACCTTTCACAGCACAATACGGCTCCAAAACGGAAAACCTCTCACGCGGAAAAAGAAATTGGTGGCCCCTCGACCCGGATCACAACAAGCGGGCCGTGGCCAAAATTCCACCACGGCCCCCATGCGATTCACCCGCAGGGACAAGACGTTGCTCTGCCGTGACCTCGGGCGTCATTATTCCAGGATCTTGCGCAACTTTTTCTTGACCTGCTCCTCGACGCTCTCTCCGCCCTCCTCGTCTGCTGATTCCTCTTCTACAGGTTTCTCTTTCACTTCCTCCTGCGATTCTTCTTTCGGTTCCTCCACAGGTTCTTCCTTGGGTTCTTCTGCAGGCTCCTCTGAAGGTTCTTCCTTCTTTTTCTCTACAGCTTGCTCGTCAGCTGTTGTATCCGGTGCATCAGCGGATTCTGCCTTTTCCACCGGAGCTTGAGCCGGTGCAGCAGGTTCTTCCAGCGGTTTTTCCTCAACGACTTCCTTCTCGACAGCAGGTTCCTCCGCTGCAGGAGCCTCTTGCTTTTCCACCTGCTCCTGGGGCTTTGTTTGAGGGGCCTGCTCCTTCCCTGGAATCACTTGCTGCAACACGTTCTCCTTCAGCTGTTCAAGTGGCGACGAAGGTTTGGCCTCTTCAGTCTCCGGCGCATTCTTCTGCGGCGGAATCACCTGCTGGATCGCCTGTTCCTGAAGCTGCTCCACAGGGGTTTTTTGCTCGGTTGCCGGAACTGGTGCGCCCTCCTGTTTCTCCGGAGAGGATATCTTGACATTCGAGATGCCCGGTTTGTCGAAGGTGCCCTTCAGGGTAAAACTCACGTCCCTGAAGTCGTCTTCCTGCATCCCGGTACCGGCACCTTTGAAGGCTCCCTCAAGGACACCTACTATGTTCTGTGCGCCCGAAAGCCCTGCCACTCCGCCGGCGGCACCGCCCAAAACAGCGTTAATGACCTTCACGTTCATCTTGCCGCTGCAGTCAAGGTTGAGGCTGTTTCCCGGCCCTACAGGTCCAGTTGCGGAAAAGTGCCTGTAAAGGGGGTCGTTCACCGGCGCTTTCACCAGGGTGTCGCTGTTCAGGATAATCCGGCCGGTCTCAAGGTTGAACGGGGCATAGACCGAGGAGTAGTTGACTCCCTTCGCCCCGTACACGGCGGTTGCGATGTCCACGAGTTTGAAGCCCGTGACCGCACCGCGGCCGAGCTTCAAAAGCCCCTTGCCGCTGTAGCTGAGCCCATCTTTCCCGAAGGTGCCGGACACTTTGGCAAAGACGTCGGCAGAGCCCGTGATGTTGCCCTGAAGCTCGAAGGCATCCTTGAGGAGAGCGTTCACATCCGTCCCCGTGACTTCGGCCTCATCGGTAAAGCCCATGCTGGTCAGGTTCACGGTCCCCTTGTTGGAAACCTGCCCTCCATAAAGCTTTGCCGTTCCGCCTGAGGAAACGAGCCTGTCATCGAGAAGTTCGAAGGGAAGCGATATGTCGGTGAAATTCATTCCCATGAAACGCACGGAAGCCGAGGTGGCCTTCCCGGTTCCGATGTGCTTGTTTTCCTCGAAATGCCCCTCGAAGACCAGGTCCATGGCCCCAGTGATGTCATAGGGCTTGAGTTTCTCAAACCGGCTCGTCATGGGCCTGAGGTCAAGGTTCTTTCCCTTGACGTCAAGGTCGGCGGCGAAGGGGGCCGGCCTGATGCCGCCGGTGACGGCGATGGAACCTTCACCAACCTTGCCCGACATTTCCTCGATGGTGAGCTTGTTCATGTCACCGGCGAGCTTCACCTTCAAATTGTCGACCTTCACACCCGAGGCTGCCACAAAGGGCGCCGAAGCGTCGATGACAATGCCGGGGTTTTCCACGGTTCCCGAAATTTTCGCATCGGCGGTTATCACCCCGGCAGCGGGAAGCGGTTTCCCTCCCTTAGCCGTGACCTTTTCGAGGTTGACCGCCGAGATGTTCACGGCAAGATCCAGCACCGTCTTTTCCGCCGGTTCAGCCAGCGTCGCCGTCCCGGTTGCCGACACGTTCCCGTCCCCGACGGCCGCAGAGCCTTCGGTAATGGTGATGACCTTGTCTTTCTTGCCGAGGGCGGCCTTGACGTTCTGGAGTCGCACGCCCGCTGCAGTCGCCGAATCAGCCGAAATGTCCAGCCTCATGTCTGAGGGTATGCCTTCCGGCAGGCCCGCAATTTCCGTACCCGCCTTGAAATTCGTGAAGCTGTAGCTGTCCAGGACGGACAAAGAGGGGGACGTCAGGCTGACCCTCACGGCCGGGTTTGCCAGTGCACCCTTGATTTCAGCCTCCACGGCCATTTTGCCCTTGAGGTTGTAGTCTGCAACGGGCGGATGGAAACCAGCCAAAAATGCCGAGTCGAGATTTCCGGCCCGGACCTGGATGTCACCGGTCCGTTCCTCCGAGGAGACCTTCCCAATCGTCCCCTTTCCGGAAATGGCAGTCCCATTCCAGCCGGCTTTCATATCCGTGAATGAAAGGGTGTCCGCCTTGACATTGTAGTCAAAAAAGGTGGAAACACCTGTCATGTCATGTTCCATGGCAGATATTTTTTCCGACCAGGCCTTGCCCGAAACGGCAAGGTCCGGGACCCGCCCCGCGATCTTGTAGTCCGCGTTCACCCTGCCCGAAGCCTTCATCTTTTCCAGAGCAGGGACAATTTTGCCTACCGCCTCCAGAGACAACGACCGCAGCGTCCCGGAAAGGTTTGCCGCCGGCTGCGTCATGAAGTTCGAAACGTTGCCGCCAAAGGCAAGTGGCGCTCCTTCAAAGACACTCTTCCCGCTGACGGCGATGTTCCCGCTCTTTACACTTGCATCGATGCTCGTATCCGTCACGGCGTAACCCTTGTACCCGAGTTTTTTCGCTTCAAAGGCGATCCGACCCTCGGGGCTGTTTGCAGGCCCCTGAAGGTCCACCGAGAAGGTGTCCAGAGTACCCGTCATTCCCTCCAGCTTTTCCGACACCTTTGCCAAAGCCTCCAGGTCCGCCGCCGATCCTTCAAGCTTCACCATCATCCTCGGCGGGGCTGCAGGATCGAAGGCAAAGGCCACGCTTCCCGAAAGGGGAAACCCAAACAACTGCATGTCCAGGTCCGCCACGTCCAGGCGGTTAGACCGAAACCGCCACCTTGCGGAGGCTTTCTGAACGGGAATCCCTGCCAGCAATTCGCCGGCGTATTCCAATTGCCCCGAAATATCCGGATCCTGCCAGGTTCCCGCGGCGGTGAATCCCGTCGAAAAAGAACCCTTGTACAAAGCGGGGTCCGCCTCCGGCCAAAAAGCGATGACCGATGGGATATCAAGGTTCTCAAGGTTTCCCTCAACGGACAGTTCCGGCACAAGCCCGCCTTCCGCCTTCAGATTGCCGTCACCAATGTCGATATCCATCCCGGTGACGGACCAGGCATTGTCAGCATTCTCAAGGTTCGCCTCGCCCTTCACCGGCAAATCGTCGACCAGAATATCCAGCTCCGTTCGTATCCTTTCCCCGTCGAAGCCCAGGAGGATGTCTCTGATGCTGATCTTCGCCCATTTTGAATCAAAAGTGCTGTCGACGATGCGCACCTTGCTGACGGGGATTTCGCCCGGTTCTTCGCCGGGTTCGATTTTGGAAATCAGGCGGTTGATCCTCTCAACATCGGAATGAAAACCGGCGATCTCCACCATCGACACCGGAGGACCGCCTGTCAGAAAGGACAGAATCGAAACCTTTGCGGTTAGCCGCTCGGCCGTCAAGACCTCCTCGCCATCAGTCGCAATGGCGATGTCCGACAGGTTGTATCCCCTGAACGGGTTTCCCGTGACAGAACCCCTGGTAACTTCGGAACCCAGGCTGTCCCGCACGGCTTCCGCAACCTTGTCCCGGACGAGCCCCGTCCCGTAATCGATGCTCATCGCCGCCACGACAAGAACAACCACCACGCCAGCCACAACGAGCAGGACTTTCAATTTCTTCGACATCAGATCACCCTCTTATCTATTTAAAGAAACTGCTCTTGCACACATTTTACCATCCCCGGGTCCCGTCTTTTGGTATCTTTTGAGAAGACTGCGGCAGACAACAACCTTTCCGGCCGCCGCCTGCCGCTTTTGTCGGTGATCCTTGCCTTCCCTTTTTCCGCCGGCGTTTCCCGATCATGCCTTCTCTTTCGGCCTGTGCACGTAAACGCTGCAAGGGGCATGAGCCACAACCTTTGCCGCAACGCTGCCAAGGAGGAACCGCCTGACTCCGCTGATTCCGCGGTGTCCGATCATGATCATCGACGCATCATGCTTCGTCGCGAAGTCAACAATTTCCTCGTAGGAAATGCCGGCCTTGACCTCCACCGAGTAGGACGTCACAGGTGAATTCACTTTTTCCCGTACATCTTCGACGATTTGCTTAAACTGCTCGCGGACGTCATCTTCCGATGGCGGGAGGTGGAGCGCGTGCCCCTTGTACTGCATGTGCTTGTTCTCCCACGATTCAATGGCATGGAAAAACACCAGTTCCGCATCTTTTTCCCTCTCGGCATAATGCAGGGCGTATTCGATCACATATTCGCTGGCTTTGCTTCCATCGATGGCAACGATTACACGTTTCATCGAAACCACCTTCCTCAAAAAACGGGTTCACAATTTCCTTTTTGCAGGTTTCGACATTTCGAGGCTTTGCCTGCACTTACATGTTATCACGCTACCACCGGAAAGCAATACCTGTTCTTGTTACTGCACCGTTTCTTTACCGTCCGCCCTCCAGTGCGTCCCCAGGCTTTCCTTCCGTTTCAGAGCGGCCTTCGCCACTTCTTCAGCCGTTGTAACGAGGCCCTCCATTTCCACTGCCAGCAGACGGTCTACGGGTGTTTCGATGCGTATTTTCCTGTTTCTGAAATCCGCAAGATACTGGAGGAATTTCTCCATTTCCCGCCCCCGCCTGATGGGGCCTATGGCGGCCCAGGCCTTTTCCTGCAGCTCCCTGCGCAAGATTCGGGGCCTTTCGCCATTGTCCGCGACGCAGGGAAATTCAGCGGCTTCATAAAGGACATCTGTATCCGGTACATCCAGGCTCTCCCAGGCGGCCGCCCGGCCTGCCTTGTAACCAAATACGACGATGTTGGCCAGCGCGTTTCCGCCAACCCTGTTGGCCCCGTCGACACCGCCGGTCACCTCCCCGCAGGCATAAAGTCCGTCCACCTTTGTCCGACCGCAGCCGTCGATCTCGATACCTCCACAAAAATAATGCTCCACCGGCGCCATCCGCAAAGGATGCCTGACGTCCTTGAAATATCTCGTATCAAGAATCAGGGAATAGAGAAAGTCCGGATCCTGCCACTTGCCTTTTTGAAGGTCTTCGAAGTGTGCGAAAACGCCTCCGGCCTTCGCCTTTTCCGCTACGAGCCGGGCGCTTCTGTCACGGGCGTAGTAGTTCCCTTCCCTGCCGCTTTTATAACCCCAATCGTGCAGTGCCTTTTTCAGGAAATCCTCACCCTTCGAGTCGGTGATCCTCATGTGGTCCACCAGCCCGAGGTCAGCCATCCATTGCGGGAATCCGGGCTCATCCCATCCAAGTGGATAAAACTGGACGAATTCCATATCGCGGAAGTCCGCGCCTGCTTTCAGTGCCAGGGCATAGCCGTCTCCGGTAATCCTGTCGGGGTTGTCCGTATGGCTGTAAATCCTCCCGCCTCCACCCGTCGCAAGTATGACGGCACCGGCGCCTATGCTCTCGCTCTTTCCCGTCCGCCAGTTCTGGACATTGACACCCGTGACCCGGCCCTTTTCGAGCTGCAGGGATGTGGCTACGGTCCAATCCTTGGTTTTGACGCCCTCGTTCCCGGCAATACGGGAGAGTTCTTCCAGGAACCCGGCGCCGCCCATGATCGGATTGGGCGCCGTTTTCCGAACCGAGGCCGTCCCTTTGGTCATCTTAATGTGGACACCCCAGTCGGCGAGGATCCGGAGCGTCTTTTCGGCTTCTTCGGTCAGTATTTTCACAAGTGACCTGTCGTTCAGATACCGTCCTGTTTCCATCGTCGTCGAATAATGGTCCTCAGGAGAAAGGCCGCAACAAGCGAGTGAAAAGATCCCCGCCGAATAGGCGGTACATGTGGCCGAACCGCGGCACGTCGTTTTCGACAGGAGCAGGACTTCAGCTCCTGCTTTTCTTGCGGCAATGGCGGCCACAAGACCAGCACCCCCGGCTCCGATAACGACAATCCGTCTCGTCATAATCAACAACTCCAGTATTATGCAGGTTCACTTCCAGGAAAGAGGGCACCCCGACCAGGACAACACCACCGAAAGCGCGACGGGGTTCCTGCCATTGTAAGGACTTTTCGCACGAAGCGCACCCCTAGGTCCTGGTACAGGGCACATCGCGGGTATTGGAAGACTCCATACACCGCGAACCCGTCACCTGGACGAAGCTTTCCCTTCCGTCGTCATTCCCGGATGACAAAACCTCCCGGCCTAGAACCGTATGGTATAGCTCAACATGAAGATGTGGGTGTCCAGGTCCCTGGTCCCTGAATCGACGATGCCCTCCAGGGGTCTGGCCGCAATACGCCTCTCGTCGGCCACGAGGTAGGTGTAGGCGAAGTCCCAGGTGCCGTTTCCCCTGGTGTACCCGAAGCCTATGGAGTACAGCTGCCGGTCGTTGAGAGGGGCCATGTAGTCAACACGCGCGTCGGGAATGGGCGACTGGTCGTAAGTGTACCCCACCCTCCAGGTCCACTCGGGGCTCTGCCGGTATTCAATGCCCAACTGGTACCTCCAGACGTCGTTCCAGTTTTTCTCGGAGGGAACTTCCGCAGGCAAAAAACCATAAAGACTCTTGTCGAAATTTATGACCAGGGAGTCATAGGAACTCCACCTGGTGTAAAGGGCCCCCGCTTCCACATTCAGTTTCGGTGTCACCTGCCGGCTGATGCCGAACATGTACATTTCCGGCAGCGTGAGTCCCGCCGAGGCCCCTGTGGAATCGGAACCTAAAGTGGAGGCACAGGCATCCACGTTTCCCGAAACGGTGAGGTCCACCTCGCTCCGGTAGTGCAGTCCGATGCGTGTAGCTTCATCAGGCCTGAAATGAAGCCCCAGGTTCCATCCATAACCGATGTCGTCTCCCAGAAGGCGAAGGTCGATGTCTCCATACGGAGTGGGCACCTTTTTTCTCGAGTCGAATTCCAGCCAGAGGGCTTCAACCCCGAGGGCGACGGAAAACCGGTCACTCACCTTCCAGGCGAGGCTCGGGTTGACTGAAACGGACTTGAGCATCGCCCGGTAGCTGCTGTACCTGCCGAACCAGTCTTCGGGAAAGTCCGTGCCGAGGCCGAACCTCGCCATGACGGCCATCCCCAGCCAGAGCCTGTCACCCATTTGCCTGGTGTAGTACATCTGCGGGAGGACAAAGGTATGGTCTTTCTGGTCCACCGCCGAGCCCGTGGATGTCTCGAAAACAGTCGCCGAGGGCATCAGGAATCCGATGCCTGTCATGAAGGCCTCGCCGCTGATCTGGGTTATCCCGGCCGGGTTGAAAGCAAGGGCGGAAGGGTCGTCCGCCTTTCCCGTCATGGCACCACCAAGGGCGTTTCCCCTGGCGCCGAAGTCATAGAGGGCAAACCCCGCCCCGAAACCAGGCAGGCAAAGGACAGCCTGCGCCGTCAACGCCAAAAAACAGGCAACCAGGATTTTCTTCAATTCTCCTTCCCCCTCACTCTCAAAGCATGGTTTGTGGGCAAAACCCGCTTGCCCGGCCGGCTCATGTACCTCACAGGAGAAACGGGACCATGCCTGGACACAGCCTCACGAAATCTCTCGGTATCGGGATTTTCAGTCTTCCAGGATCAGCGAGACCGCCACCGAGCCCGGCCCCGAATGGATGCCGATCACCGGTGATATTTCCGTGATATAGGCCGGCTGAAGACCGGAACGGCTCGACAACTCCTCTGCAAGTTTCTCCGCCTTCTCGGGCGCAGCAGCGTGGACAACGGCATAATCCAGCAAACCCCGCCGCTGTTGAAGGTTCTCGAAGGTCTCGACCATCTTCCTGAGGTTCGACCGTTCGCTGCCGGGCCTCCCGAAGTGGGCACCCCGTCCTTCAGAATCGACGGTAATGACGGGTTTCAGGTTCAAAACCCCCGCAATTCGACCGGTCAGGGGCCGGATTCTCCCGCCTCTGACCATGTACTCCAGTGTACTCAGGCTGACAAAAATCCGGGTTCTGGGTATGGTTCGCTCGATAAGGTCCCGCACCTGCTGCGCGGTCTTTCCTTGCTCTATGGCCCTTGCTGCGTGCAGGACAATCAGGCCCTGGGCGGAGCAAAGGGTCCGGCTGTCAATGACCCGTATGCTCCCGCTGTATTCCGTCCCCGCTGCCGCCTTCATGCTGGCGTTCCAGGTCCCGCTCAGGGCCCTCGACAAGTGGATGGCGATCACGGAATCAAAGTGGGAGCCCAGCAAGGAATAGAGGCGGTCAAAATCGGACATACCCGGCTGCGAAGTGGTCATTGGGATGTCAGTATCCTGCATGAGTTGATAAACCCGTCGCGGGCTTATGGAAACCTTGTCCAGGTAGGAGTTGCCTCCGACAGAAAGTTTCAGGGGCACCATGTGGATCCCGTAGCGGTCCATAAGTTCCTGCGGCAGGTCGCATGCGGAATCCGTCAACAAGGCTGTCGGCCTTTTCCCTTTTCGCACTGTCTCCACCTGCCTGTACATGTCCTCGGCTTTCTGAACATTCAGGCCGGCCCTGGCTGCCAGTCTCGCGAAAAGGTCATCGGGGCGGCTCGTATGAAGATGAATCCGGTACTTCCCTTCATGCCCCCCTACGACAATGGAATCCCCGTACCCCTCAAGCTCGTCCACCAGGTCCTCTCTCGACAATCGCCCCCCTGCCACGACCGCCTCGGCACAGTACCGATATGCCGGGAGGGCATCCATGCCATGCTCATTGGTTTCAACAGGAAAAACGTGCGGGCCGTTCCCTCTCAGATCTTTCAGATTCCCCTTTTCGAGGAAGTCCGCAACCCCCTGCAGAAAATCGACAAAGCCCTGCGCGCCGGCGTCAACGACATGCTCACGGGCCAAAATTTCCAGGTTCCTCGGTGTGTCAAGAAGGGAAGCCCGTGCCGCCTCAAGGGAACCCTTCAGCAGGGACGCGAAATCGCCTTGTCGGCGGCTCGACTCCTCGAAGTTCCCTGTCCAATCCCGCATCACCGTCAGGATGGTCCCTTCGACGGGCCTGTGAACGGCCTGTTCTGCATGGGGAATCGCCTCGGCCAGGCTTTTCCCCAGGGTCGCTGCGTCAACTTCGTCACGGTTTTCCAGCGCCCTGGAAAGCCCGTAGAGAAATTGCGTCAGGATGATCCCCGAATTCCCCCTTGCACCTTCCAGGGCGGCTTCCGCCATGGCGGCCGAGGTGGACACAATGGACCCTGTTGCTTCGACCCTGTCGATGATGAAACGACAGGTCGAGGCCATGTTGTCTCCCGTGTCCCCGTCGGGCACGGGAAAAACGTTGATGCTGTTGAGATAGGTCCTCCGGCTTTCAAGCGCCAGGGTCCCGGCGACAAAAGCATTCCGGAATCTGCGGCCGTCGATGGTCCGAACCGGGGGGGCGGTTTTTTTCATCATCAATCAAAACGCCCCTTTTTCAGGAGGTAATGCGCCACAAACCATTCATCACCGCCGGAAGTGGCGAAAAGCTCGCTGCAGGCCATGAGAAAGATCCGCCACCGGTTTTCCCAGACCCTCCAGGAGGAACCATATGTTTTCTCCAGAATTTGCCTCGCCTCGTGCCGGTTATGCTCCAACCTCCGGAGCCAGGCTTCCAGCGTCAGAACATAGTGGCTGCCGTTGACGGCCCAGGAAGCTTCTGCCTCGAGGGCTTCATTGAAATACACCGGCAAGTCGAAGCTTGGCATCATGCCCCCCGCGAAAAAATGGTACCCCATCCAGTCGGCGGGATCTTCATCGGAAAAAAGATAAGGCCACTCTTTATGGCAGAAAAAATGCAGGAAACACTTTCCTCCCGGGTTCAGCCAGGACGAAACCCTTTTCATGAGGTCCCGCCAGTTTCGGATATGCTCCACCATCTCTACCGAAACGACCCTGTCGAATCTTTTTGAGGTCTCGTAACACGTGACATCTGCTGTTTCGGCAGCCAGGTTGGGAAGGCCCCTGAGGAAACCCTGACGGCGTATATGCTCAATTTGGGCCGTTGAATTTGAAAGGGCGTGAACCGTGATGTCGGGAAACCTTTCAGCCGCCCAAAGCGAAAAGGAACCCCAGCCGCACCCGAGGTCCAGGACAGACTGGCCCGGCTCGATCCCGGCCCTGGCCGCCGTCAGTTCGAGCATGGCTTCCTCGGCCTCGTCAAGGTCGGTCACGCCCTTCGGCCAGTAACAGCAGCTGTACTTCCTCCATTTTCCGAGAAAGGCGGCGAAAAATTCCGGCGGCAGTTCATAGTGCTGGCGGTTGACCCGGTCCTGCTCCAGAGCAGCCGGCCCGCGGGCCAGTTGCTGAGCGAACCGGGCGGCCCCATTACCGTCGCGAAGTCCATCCCCGTACAAGCGATCCCGGACATTCCGGAGCCTTCGCCGTATGCCGAACCGGACGAGGGCTTCAGGAACCAGCCCCCTTTCGGCCAGTGCAACAGCAATCATTCGGCGGTTCCCTTTTTCGGAAACCAGGGGATGAATGGACTTGTCCTCTTCATGTATTCTTCATACCCAGGCTGGCTCTCTGCCAGTTTTTTCTCCAGCATGGGGATCCCCGAGACCTTCAGCAAAAGAAAAGTGATCGTCAGGGGGCTCAAAAGGGCAATGAAACCACCGGGCAACGCCAGCGCCATAAGGAATATCCCCCACCACATGGTGGCTTCACCGAAATAGTTGGGGTGACGGGTGTACTTCCAAAGGCCGTACCGCATAACCTGGCCCTTGTTTTCAGGGTCCTTCTTGAACTGGAAGAGCTGGAAGTCGCCTAGGGCCTCGAAAAAGAAACCGACACACCAGGCGGCCAGGCCGATGCCGTCCAATATTGAAAGTCCCGGGGCCGGGTTCAGGTTGATGAAGATCACCGACGAAGCGATCAACACCATCAATGCCCCCTGGAGCATGAAAACCTGCAGGAAGCTCCTGATGAGGAAATACTTGCCCCACTCCTTTCTCCACTTGGCGTACCGGTAATCCTCGCCCCTGCCCTTGTTCCGGAAATGTATGTAGATGGCAAGCCTCAGGCCCCAAAGGGTCACCAGGCCCGTGACCAGGACTTGCCTGGCCTCGGCGTGTCCCGGTGCCAGAAAAAACGACAGAAAGGCGATGATCACGAAGCCTCCGCCCCAGGCGATGTCGGCAAGGGAATTGTCCTTGCGGATGACGGCGATGAGAAAAAAACCGGACATGTAAAGAAACACGACAAGCAAAATCGTCACAAGCGGTTGCATTTTCACCCCTCCTTGATAACTTTACCGTACTGCAATGTGCCATGTATATTTATATGAATATACACAATGATATTATGACATCATTCATGGTTTCTGACATCATTTCAAAGGAGAAAGGGTGTGCTGTTTTTGAAGGGATTGAGGATCCTCGCGCTTTCTGCGCTTCTTGTCATGCTGGGTGCCGTGCTCTACGGTTTCGTCCGCGGGGGTTTCGTGGAAGAAGGCCGGGTCATCGGTTCCCTTGCCTGGGGCAAGGTCACCCTGGTCGACCTGTATGTAGGCCTCGCCTTTTTTGCCGCATGGGTCATCCACCGGGAAAGATCCGTCGGCAGGGCCGCTCCCTGGCTCGCCCTCCTTGTCGTGCTGAGGAACCTGGCGGCGGCCTTGTATCTTATCCTCGCCCTGCGCCGCTGTCAGGGTGACAGGTACCTGTTCTGGCATGGCAAGACCCTTTCGTCCGGCGTAGCCCACACCCTCAAGAGCCCTTTCAGAGGCCCTAGAAACCCCTCTGCTGTCCTTTCCAGGGCGGCGGATCACCCCTCCGGAATTCCTCCGCGCTCGGGCCATGGAGCTTTCTGAGCCTCCAGATCCCGTACAGGTAACTCACCACCAGGAGCACGAGAATGGCGGGCCATCCCGAAAGGATCGAAAAGGCAAAAAGCGCTGTTTCCCGGCCCGAACTGAGAAACATGACCTGGAGCAGGAACCGGGCGCCGAAAAACAGGCCCCAGAGGAGCGTCACCTCGCTGTACGCAGGCCGGATGCGGGAATGCCAGTACCAGGAAAGTGGGTAATGACGGGCCAGGTAACTCGTCCAGGCGACCAGCGGCCGTTTCGCCAGCACGCTGAGCAGGCAGAGGCCCAGTAGCAACAGGTTTGAGAGGAGACTTGAAAGCAGGACATCCCCTGTCCTGCCGCTGAACCGGAAGGCCGCGAGTCCCGCCAGAAGGGCGGTGAATCCCCCAAGGGAGTACACGGGTAATTTGCCTTTTCTCAAGTCACGGGCCACGTAAAAAAGCGCCACCAAAACGGCCGCCCCAGAGGCCACATCAGCCCGCCAGAAGCTTGAAAGGATCAGGAAAACAAGAAGGGGCAGCGCGGCCTCCAAAAAATGGCCACGGCCCTTGAGAACCTGGTCAAATTCTTCTTTTACCTCCCTGGCTTTTTCCTTCAGGAGGCTCATGGACTTCTCCTTTCCCGAAAACACACAACCATATCAAAGAAAAAAACCCCCGCAAGGGAAGCCAAGAGATTCAACCGGGTCATGATAGTCACGCCGCCGAATGCCCAAAACGCGGAAAGCACGAGAACCAGGAAAACCACAGCGAGGGCGACCCATTTCATGTCCAGGGGGTTCCCCAGGTCATCCGAAGCAGTCTGTTCCCTTCTTCTCATGTCTGCCACCGCAAACCCGAGAAGAACCGTCGCGGCAACTCCACCGAAAGCCATCGACACGCCAGGCAAAAGAGCCACCCGCCAGGTCGGCCGCAACAACACCCCGGCAACGGAAAGGGGAATCGCCGCAAGCAGGGCGGTACCCGTCTGTCTTCTTCCCCCGTACCTCCAATGGGCAAAAAACAAGGAAGCCACGAGAAAAATCAGGAATAGGGGGCTTTCCTTTGACCAGGCCAGATACCCTGACAGACCAAGGAGTGCCGCGAAATCGAAAGCGGCAGGGACCTTTCCGCAGATCCCCGACATGAGCCGAAGCAGAAGCAGCACCCAGAAAAGCACTGCAAGGTCAATCCCGTCATACAAGGGTGAAAAGACCAGAAACAGGGCCGCCGAAACAAAGGCGGACAGATCGTTCAACGGGTCGACTTCCCGCGCCAGGGCCCAGCAGAGGAAAAAGCCCGCGCCCAGGCCGAGCCCTGACGCAAAGGAGCCCGTTGCAGGCCAGGCGGAAACCACGACCGCAACTGATGCGACGGCAATCCATAGATTCGTTTTATAACGCGGGTCCAGCTTTCTTCCAAGGGTGAACCAGGCCATCTCAAACCACCTCCTCTCGACTGCCACCTGTCGGGAACCTTCATTTGTTTCGATTTTTGCATAGTTTCGGCAACTTGTAACGCCCCGAACCTTACCGGCCGATTTTTTGGGCCAGGCCTTGCACTTCACCCCTTTTCCGCTATCATTCAATGAGCTCATATGCCAAAAGTGTGGCGTGTCGGAAGGAGGCACAAAATGGACCTGCAGAAGGTACTCACCAGGGAGAATTTCGTGTCGTCGGGCAAATCAAAGGATATCTACCGTGTTCCCGCCGGAAAATACGAGGGCAAGTACGCCTTCGTGTTCACCGACCGGGCAACAGGCTATCTCGACAAGGACGGCAAGCCCGTCTTCGACCCCGGCTATGACGATGTCGTGGGCGAGATACCGTGCAAGGGCGCCGTGGCCTGCAAGTTTGCCACCTATTTCTTCAGGCTCCTGGCGAAACAGGACGTCCCCACCCACTACATCGACACCATCGCCGACAACACCATGATCGTCGAGCCCGCCACACCCATATCCATGCCCCAGCAGGCCCCTGAATTTCCCGGCTCTTCACCCCTGCTGAACCTGGAATGGACCTGGAGGAACAGCGCCATGGGCAGCTTCTGGAGGCGCTACCCCTTCGTCAGGCCCTGCTCAGACCTTCCCCAGGTCGTTGAGGCCTGGACAAAAGGGAAAGTGGACACGCTGATCACCTTCGAGTCCCTCACCGGCGCGGGAGTAATGACGGAAGAAGAAGTATCCTGCGTCAAGGACTTCGTCAAGCAGATCGCCTCGGTGATCTATGACGAATTCGCCGCCCACGGGCTTCACGTTCTGGACGGAAAGATCGAACTCGGACGGCTCAAGGGCGGGGACGGTCGCATCGTCCTCATCGACGAGATTTCCCCCGACGTGCTCCGTGTCTGCAGCGGGTACAAAAAAGCCGGCGGCAGCTGTGCCAACGCAGCGGGATGCATCGCCACCAAGGTTTCCGGCGGCAAACGCCGGATCTCCGCCAAAAACCAGCTTTCCGCAGCGGAACTGGAAACGATTTTCCTGAAATAACCCCCGCATGCAGATTGCAGTTCTGGAAAACAACAAGGCCGGGACGCACATGCGTCCCGGCCCTCTACTTCTTCACATTTCATACAAAAAGCTCTGCTGCACCTCGTGGCTTCGTGTTCTTCATTATCCCAGGTTTTCCTGCAAACTGAGGGAATCCCAAAATCCGGACCGTGTTTCATGTCATGCCATGGACTCAACAAGAAGCCGCGCCCCAAAAAAATTCGAGGCCTCAACCGCTTTCTGCCGGTATGACGTTTTTCGCAGCACCCTTGATGCTGAACATGGATTTGCGGTCAACCCAGGTGACAATAACCGCAATGGCCGTGAAAAGGAACATATCGGAGGGCTGGGCATCCGGCCAAAGCGGGTTGATGAGCTGGAAATGGAAGAGTGCCGGAAGAAGGATGCTGCCTCTCGAGGCGTTGAACAGTGACGTCATGATAACGCTTACGGCAACTGAACCAATAAAGAAAGGGGCAAACGCCCAGGAGCTTTGGGGGGTACCGCCCAGCAAAAAAGCGGGAAGATGCCAAACGGCCCATATGATGCCCAGGGCAAGTCCTGCCCAAAAAGGGGCAAAGCGCCGCTGCAGAAGGGGTAATGCAAGGCCCCTCCAGCCCAGCTCTTCAACGGGCCCCTTGACAAGCATCAAAAAAGCAGTTGCCAGGAAAGCACCTGGGGAGTCAAAGGGAACGCTGTATCCGGACAGTTCCCCCTGAAGCCCGGCTGCCGCAAAAAAAACGGCCGGTATTCCAAATACCAGGAACATCCACCAATATGGCGTGCATCGCCAGTATAAAAGGCGTGCCCCGTATCTTCCCAGGCTCCGGATTCCAGCATTGCGGGAAATAACTGCTGCGGCCGCGATGGCGGGTGCATAGACTGCCAGAAAAAACAGGGGATGGTTGCCGCTCAGAACCCCGAAGAGCCCCGACATGGTTTCGTTAAAGAACATGTACAGAGCCAGTATGCCCCACGCGAGCCCGAAGGTGATGAAAAAAAACGGCAAGAGACTCCTTAACCGTATGCTGTAAACGTTCCCGCTGGATGACGACATCCACTATTCACCCCCTGTCTGAGATACCGATATGGCCAGAAGCCTGCTTGGGCATCCGCCAGGAAATTTCCGGTCAATCCTCGCCATGCTCGCGGAAACCGCCATTTGAAGGTTCGCAACCACTACCAGTATAAGGCCAACGAGGTCGAAGGAATAACCGGCGTGCGCGCCTCTTTATCTGGCAACCGTTCGGGCTCTCCTTTCCAATATCCTCCCCACCGGTCCCGTTTTTTCCGCTGCATGTTGGAGAGACTCAAAACAACAGGGGGCTGGGACGCACGTGCTCCCGGCCCTCCGTATTTTCCCGGTGTTTTGTCAGGAAAAGTCGACCACGAAGTTACAGGGATTTTTCATGAGCACTCGCCTTGCCATCTCCATCTTGTTCTCGGAAACCCCGAATGCCTTGCCGAATTTCCCGTCGTCAAAGGTTTCCAGGAGCACTTTGTCCACTTTCAGTTTTTCCAGGTACCCCGCGATACGTTCGATGGATTCGACGTCGTCATTCACATCCCTAATGATCGAAAGGGCTATCGTGAACTTTCCCTTGTAGCCCTCGCGGAAACGGAGCATGTGGTCCCAATATTTTTTCAGCGTGGAACCCTTCATCGGCCTCTGAAGCTTTTGGAAACCCTCTTCCGTTATCGCCTTGATCTCCCCAGTCACTTCATCGCACAGGGACGCCAGCCTGGCATATTCCTGGTAGCCCAACAGGTAACCGTTTCCATAGAGGCTGATTTCCACACCCTTCTTTCTCGCAAGGGCAATGACTTCCCCGAGCTGGTCATTGGCGAAGGATTCCCCCATGGAGTTCAGGAAAAGAATTTCCGGTTGCTCTTCTTCAATCTGTGCGGCAAGGGAAGACAAAAAATCGTCCGTTGATTCAAACCGGTAAGATTCATCAGTCTGTGTTCCCTGCGGTCCAAGGGGACAGAAAACACAGTTGAAATTGCAATATTTCGACGGAAGGATATTGATCTCCATGACCTTCTTGTTTTCGCTGTTTTCAAAGACTTTCTTGACACGCATCCGGCTCAATCAACTCCCTCCCGGGTTTCGTAACAGTTTTCTAGCCCCTGATGAGCAGGTTCACCAGCCCCATGCTGAAAACGGGGAAGTACACGAAAAGGACCAGGCACAAAAGCATCACGAAGACAAAGGGGAAAATATTCCTCGATATCCTGTCCAGCTTCTCGCCCGATACGGCTGACGCCACGAAGAGGTTGGCGCCGTATGGCGGCGTGACGAAACCTATGGCCAACGCAACGGTCATGAAGAGCCCGAAGTGAACGGGGTCCACCCCGATCTTCTTCATGACCGGAAGGAAGATGGGGGTAAGGATGATCATGGACGAGATATTGTCGACGAAGCATCCGACCACCAGAAGCATGGCATTGATCATAAGAAGGATAATCCATGGGGTGCTGGATGCACTCACGATCCACGTCCCGATCCTCATGGGTATCTCCTCCATGGTCAGGTAGGTCGCAAAGGCAAGGGAAAGCCCCAGCATGAAGGTCGTCGCACCGTTGACGACAAGGGCGTCCATGAAGGCCGCCTTGATGGTTATGACGTTCAGTTCCTTGTAGATGAACTTCCCGACGAAAAGGGCGTAAACGACCCCGCTGACGGCCGCTTCCGTCGGCGTGAATATCCCGCCGTAGATCCCCCCCAGGATGATGACGGGGACCAGAAGCGCCCAGAAGGCCCCCACAAAGCTCGTGGCAACGTCCTTGAGGCCGTAGTTGCGGTCGGCTTTGGGGTAGTTCCGTTTCTTGGCGACGAAATACGACAACGTCATCAGCGCGATCCCCAGCATGATGCCCGGCACGATCCCGGCCACGAACAATTCCAGGACCGACGTTCCCGATATGACGGCAAAGATGACAAAGGGGATCGACGGCGGGATGATAACCCCTATGGAACCCGCCGCCGCCGTCAGGGCCGCCGCGAAGGGGCCCCCGTAGTTTTTCTTTTTCATCTCCGGGATCATGAAAGACCCGATGGCCGAAACCGTCGCAGGCCCCGAACCCGAAATGGCAGCAAAAAACATGCAGGCCGTGACGGTCACCATGGCAAGACCGCCCACCATGAACCCGACGAGGCTTTCGGCAAAGTCAACGATACGCTTGGAGATGCCGCCGTAGCCCATCAAGGATCCCGCAAGCATGAAAAAGGGGATCGCCAGAAGCGGGAAGGAATCGATACCCGTGAAGGCCGTCTGGGCGATCATGATCACCGGTATGGTGCTGGTGAAGATCATGGTGATCATGGTTGCCAGGCCGAGGGAGATCCCGATGGGGACGCTCAGCGTCAAAAAGAGAAACAAAAGGCCAATCAAAAGGGCGATATCCATGTTCCTAGCCTGCCATTTCCCTGTCCGTGAAAACGTGGAAGGCTTCCAGGACAAGTCTCGATGTCATGAAAAAACTGCCTACGGGAATAGCCGCATAGGGAATCGCCATGGAGATCCCCAGGGCCGCGGAAATCTGCCCCCTCATGTAAATGAGCTTCGTCAGCTGGTAGCCCTTGTAGATGAGGAAGCACCCGAAAACGATCCAGAGCGAAAGAACCACCAGTTCGATAAATTTTCTTGACACGCCGTGAAATCTGTCAACGAGGGCCTCGACCCGCAGGTGCCGTTTTTTGCGCACCGCATAGCTGGCGCCTATCCAGGTCTGCCAGATGAACACGTAGCGGGCTGCCTCCTCGCTCCAGGAAAGGGAGTTTGAAAAAACGTACCTCATCACGACCTGGATGAAGATCACCGTCACCGTGAATATCAAGGAAGCGTACAGCAGGTTTTCCTCGATCTTGTTGTAGATTTCTCCTAGTCGAAACATTTTTGACCCCCGTTGACAGATTCACTGGTTTGGGAAAAATCCTGTCGTCTTCTGTGCTATTTCTGTCCTTCCCGGATGATTTCCATGACCTCCGGAGTGATGACATCTTCGAACTCTTCATACACAGGTGCCGTCGCCTCTACGAACATGGCCTTCTGTTCTTCGGTCAGCGTATTGACCTTCATGCCCGTTTCCTTGAGCAGTTTCAGCATTTCCACATCCTGCTTTTCCGTGGCGGCGCGCTCGCTCGTTTCATACTGCTTGCCGGCTTCCAGGACGACTTTCTGGTATTCCTCCGGAAGGGCCTGAAAGAAGGTTTCAGAAACCACGAGAGGTGCAACGGCGAAAATGTGGCCCGTCAGGGAGTAGTAATCCTG
>JBNGCT010000008.1:0-30782 GCA_049974965.1 Thermovirgaceae bacterium | reverse complement strand
ACGCCTTTATGATGTTCGTGGAGTATCCGGTTCATCTGCTTGAGAAATTCGATGGCATCGATGTTTTCCCTGCCGCCGTACCTGTTGGGGATCCACTCGCCTGGTTGCCTGGAATAGTCCAGATAAAGCATGGAAGCCACTGCGTCCACGCGGAGGCCGTCGGCATGGTATGTGTCGATCCAGAAATTGGCGCTGCTCGTCAAAAATGACCGGACCTCGTTTCGGCCGTAGTTGAAAATGGAACTTTTCCAGTCCGGATGGAAGCCGAGCCGGGGGTCCATATGTTCGTAGAGATAGGTGCCGTCGAATTGCGCCAGTCCGTGGACGTCGGAGGGAAAATGAGAAGGAACCCAGTCAAGGATGACTCCGAATCCTGCCTCGTGAAGCTTGTTGACGAGATACATGAAATCTTCGGGCGTCCCGTACCTGGCTGTGGGGGCGAAGTATCCCAGGGTCTGGTATCCCCAGGAGCCATAGAAAGGATGCTCCATGACGGGAAGCAACTCTACATGAGTGAAGTTTGTCTGACGTAAATAGGAGATGAGTTCGTCGGCCATTTCGCGGTAGTTCAGGAAGCCGTCGCTAGCCCCCGGCGGGCGTCGCCAGGATCCGGGGTGGATTTCGTAAATCGAGAGCGGCGAGTCGAGAGCATTGGCCTTTTCCCTTGACTCGAGCCAATCCCCGTCGGACCATTTCCAGTCGAGATCCTGCACGATCGACGCATTTCCAGGCGGCATCTCCCAGAAGAACGCAAAGGGGTCTCCCTTGTCCTGGATCCCGGCTTCCGATTCGATGCGGTATTTGTAGGAAGTCCCGGGAGATATCCCCGGTATGAAACCTTCCCGGATTCCTGTATCGGGCCAGTACTGGATCAGTTCGTGCCGCTCGCCGTCCCAGCCGTTGAAATCGCCGATAAGAGTGACCCGCCTGGCGTTTGGGGCCCACACGGCGAAATGGGTTCCCTTCTTTCCTTCAACAGTGGTCACGTGGGCTCCTAGCTTTTCATAGAGCCGCGAATGCGTTCCTTCCCTGAAATAGTAAATGTCATCTTCTGTCAGGAGCGTGTTTTTGAAAACATCCTGTTTCATTACTGTCCACCTCCTGGTGGCGTCCCGTTTTTCGTGGCGTCTTGAATCATTTCCAGTATCCCCGTTATCGGGATGTCGAGCCAGCCCGGGCGGTTGTGCAATTCGTAATTGACCTCGTAAAACGCCTTCTCAAGCAGGAAAGCGTGAAGAAGGACCAGTGCCGCTGAATCGGAATCCGGAATGAACGAGGCTGGGCCCGCAGTCTTTTTGTAACCGTCCAGAAATGTTCTGGAGACTTCAGTGACCCACACCTTTCTCCAGGGAAGAAGGCGGGACTCATCCTGTGGCCGCACGGCGAGTCGTTCTTTCATGGCCGATGCGACGGCATAGTCAAAGGACCGGAGCATGCCGGCCAAATCCCGGAAGGGGGAACGTTTCAGGCGGCGTTCGCTCAGTGGACGCATCGGTTCGCCTTCGAAATCGATAATCTGGAAGTCCTTTCCTGTGAAAAGAACCTGCCCCAGGTGATAATCGCCGTGAATACGAATTTTCTGGGTCCTGATTTTCTCTTTTGTGATCTTTTCCATTAATGTTTGCACGGTCTTTTCAAACTGCAGCAGGAGTTTTGCCTTTTCCGCCACCCCTTCGGGAAGGGCTTTCTGTCTTCGCCGCAGGGTCTTGAGAGCCGAAGAGACGAGGCTCCTCATGGACTGGTAAATGGATCTCTGATAAAGCCTGGAGAAGGGTTCCGGTTTGAAATCGGCATTCTCCGTGTCCGAGGCCAGTGAAAGGTGTAACTCCGCGGTCCGCTGTCCAAGCAGATCGATCATTTCGAAGAAGAAATCTCCGGCCGTTTCGACAAGTTCCTGCGGGACAGGGATTTCTTCCATCCCGGAAGGGAAGATTCCCCTTCTTTCAGGGGCTGAGCTTGTCTGGGAAAGGACGGCATCGAAGAAATGGTCGAGGGAAGATCGAGTGAAGGACCATGCGCTCCCCTGGTTTGGCACATATTCCTGGAATACACCGAGTACTATAGGCTTTTCCAGCGATGGAGCATTGTACTCGAGGGCTCCGACGTAACCCGGTGTATGGAGGAAGCGGGTTTCTTCGGTGAGGAAACGGCTGATCTCCCGATCGGGATTGATGCCTTCCTCGACCTTGCGAAGCATCTTCAAAAACAGCCATTCATCGTAAAGAACAGAAGAATTGCTCTGTTCGGCACGGAGAATCCTCGAAGAAAGGCGATCCGGCAGCTTGAGCTTTTTCGCTTCTTTGCCCTGGATTCCACACAGGGCCCCCTTGTGGTTCCGAATTCTTTTGCGCTTCATCAGAAGGTCAAGCAGCGCAGACTGGAAAACGGGATCGTGAATGCCGTCATAAAGCACGCCCTCCGTTTCCTCTGCTGTCGCTTCCGCGATGAGTGTCTCGGGGTAGTTTTTCCGGAGCTCTGCTTCGTCTTCGCCCGTCGCGAAGGAAACGGGAGCGGTGTACATTTCAGGAGCGCCTTCCGTATAGATGACGCGAAGAATCATGAAATATACGCGGGATGCGGTTTTCGGGACGGGAATACATTCTTCTATGGAGACACCGCGAATGGTTTTCGCCTTTCCTCCAAACCACCTGGATCTCGAGAGATAGGAAGGGAGAACCTGTTTTTCGAGCCTCTGAATTACGGCCGGGCTCTGGAAGTCCTGCCAGCGTGGTATTTCGAGATGAGGTATCTCCATTCCCTCCTCTTTGATAAAGGCCTTTTCACGTGATTTCCTGAGTTTGAACCAGAAGTAGTCGTGGAAACCCATTGTCAGGGTATATGGTTTTGCACCGATTTTGGGGAAGGCGTTGCCGCTGAAGACTTCTTCAGGGAAATACCCCTCGTATTCGGAAAGGTCCAGTTCCGCCGCCTGCGAAAACCGCGACAGATTGGCGACAACAAGGACCGGTTCATCATCGTAGTTCCGTATGAATGCCAGGATTCTCGGATTGGAACAATTGATGATTTCCATGTCCCCTCTGCTGAGTGCCTTGAGCTGTTTCCTCATGGAGATGACCCGCCGCATCCACCACAGGAAGGAGGATGGGTTTTTCTCCTGGTTTTCGACGTTCACGGCTTCGTAATGATACTCGGGGTCCATGATGACCGGCAGGTAGAGTTTTTGGGGGTTCACTTTCGAGAAGCCAGCATTGCGGTCGGGGGACCATTGCATGGGGGTCCTGACGCCGTTTCTGTCCCCGAGGAAGTAATTGTCTCCCATGCCGATTTCGTCACCATAATACAGGCAGGGGGCACCGGGCAGGGAAAAGAGGATGAATTTCAGCAGTTCCGCGCGTCGCCTGTTTTGCTGGACAAGCGGAAAAAGCCGTCTTCGTATGCCGAGATTGATCCTGGCCCTCGGGTCACGGGCGTACACGCGGTACATGTAGTCACGTTCCTCATCGGTGACCATTTCGAGAGTCAGTTCATCATGGTTCCTGAGGAACATCACCCACTGACACAGGTCGGGTATCGGCGGTGTCTGTTCCATGATATCCATGATCGGGAAACGGTCCTCCATCCACAGGGACATAAAGATCCTCGGCATGATGGGAAAATGAAATGCCATATGGCATTCATCGCCGTACCCGAAATAGCTGACGGCATCCTCCGGCCACTGGTTTGCCTCGGCGAGAAGCATCCGGTCCCCGTATTTCTCGTCCACATGGCTTCTGAGTTCTTTCAGGAATTGGTGAGTTTCGGGAAGGTTCTCGCAGTTTGTCCCCTCCCTTTCAAAGAGGTATGGAACCGCGTCGAGGCGGAAGCCGTCGACGCCCATATCCATCCAGTGGTCGAGTATTTTCAGAACAGCCCGCCGAACCCGCGGGTTGTCAAAGTTCAGGTCGGGCTGGTGGGAATAGAAGCGGTGCCAGTAATAGGCTCCTGCGACAGGATCGTAGGTCCAGTTTGATGTTTCGAAATCCTGGAAGATAATCCTCGCATCGGAAAACCTGTTGGGATCATCACTCCAGACGTAAAAATCCCGCCAGACTGAACCCGGTTTGGCCTTCCTTGCCCGCTGGAACCAGGGATGCTGGTCCGAAGTGTGGTTGATGACGAGCTCCGTTACCACCCGGAAACCCATCGCGTGAGCCTTGCGGAGGAACCTGCGGAATTCGCGCAGGCTGCCGTAGTCCGGGTGGATGTTCTTGTAATCGGCGATATCGTAGCCGTCGTCACGTAACGGGGACGGATAAAAGGGAAGAAGCCAGAGCGTGTTGACGCCGAGGTCTTTCAGATAATCAAGCTTCCGTATCAGGCCCTCGAAATCGCCGATGCCGTCATTGTTGCTGTCGAAAAAAGCCTTGACATGAACCTGGTAGATTACTGCGTCCTTGTACCACTGGTTGTTCTCATTCATCATGTTGTTTCCTCTCCTGCATCACATGAAGTAGTCGAAATCTTCTTCGCGGCGCATGCGCCGGTGAACGCGGAAAATCCTCGCAGGCAAAACGGCCGGGTCGAAGCCCACCGTATTTGTTTCACCCTGCCAGACGAATTTTTCATCCCCCAGAAGGTCGTGGAGAAGATAGGACTGTTTCGGTTCGATGCCGAGCATCTCAAGGGGAAGATTGACATGACAGCTTTGATGCGTGAATGGATCAAGGCTGACGCCTGTGAGAAGGAGGTTGTCCCCGTCAGTGCTTTCCTTGAAGAAGAAGAGGATGTTCTCATTGTCTGTGTCCAGAAACTTCAGGTTCCGGGTGGACTGCAGAGCCTTATTCTCGCGGCGGATGGCGTTCACCCGGGAAACAAGGTCTTTGAGATTCCCCGGTTGATCCCAGTTCCAGTCCCGTATCTCGTATTTTTCGGAATTGAGGTATTCTTCGCGACCGGGCAGGCCATCGGAAACAAGCAGCTCAAAAGGAGGTCCATACATACCGTAACATGAAGAAAGTGTTGCTGCGAGCACAAGCCGTATGACGAAAGCCGGCCGACCGCCTATCTGGAGGAATTCGGGAAGGATATCCGGCGTATTCGGCCAGAAATTCGGTTGGAAGTACTCGACGAGCTCGGTCTCGGTCAATTCGACGAGATATTCGCGCATCTCCCGGGCGCTGTTACGCCAGGTGAAATATGTATAGGATTGTGTGAACCCTTCCCGTGCAAGTCGCCGCATTACTTTTGGCCTGGTGAAGGCTTCCGCGAGAAAAATCACGTTCTCGTCATGTTTTTTTGCTTCACCGATAAGCCAGTTCCAGAAACGGAAAGGTTTCGTATGAGGGTTGTCCACACGGAAAATCCGGATGCCCTGGTCCATCCAGAAAAAAGTCACTTCCTTCAGTTCCTTCCAAAGCTCTTTCCAGTCTGACGTTTCAAAGTTGAAAGGGACCACGTCCTGGTATTTTTTCGGCGGGTTTTCAGCATACTGGATACTGCCGTCGGGCTTCCAGCTGAACCATTCGGGATGGGAATCGATATAGGGGTGATCACGGGAGCACTGGAAAGCGAGGTCCATGGCAACTTCCATGCCCAGGTCTTCGGCCTTTTGGACGAAATTCCTGAAATCCTCGAGGGTTCCGAGCCCCGGGTGGATGGCCTTGTGTCCCCCCTCGGCGGAGCCGATGGCCCAAGGGCATCCCGGGTCACCGGTGCGGGCGGGAAGGGTGTTGTTCGGTCCCTTGCGGTCCGTGACGCCAATGGGGTGAACCGGGGGAAGATAAACGACATCAAAACCCATCCTGGCGATTTCGGGAAGCCGACCGCAGGCGGCTTTCAGCGTGCCGCCCCGCTTCCCGTTGCAGGTTGAGCGGGGGAAAAACTCGTACCAGCTGCTGAAACGTGCTTTCGGGCGCACGACATCGACTTCAAGAGGCGGGGAAGGTTCTGTAACGAAAGAACCTTTGCCCATGTATTTCGCCATCAGGTCCAGGAGATGTTTTTGTTCAAGGATTGATGGTATTGTTTCGAGGTCCGGGGAACCGGCGAGCCTTTCAATAAAGGCCTTGAGCGACTGCCGATGGTGAACGGGAGCTGTTTCGCCGACCTTTTCGATGACGGCGCAAATCTGGTCCCGATCGACGGTCGTGGCCTCACCGGCGGAAAGTTTTTTCAGGAAATCCTTTGAGAGTGTTGCGAATCTGTCGATGGCGCCACGGACGGCGTATCTGTGCCGTCTCATGTCGGTGATCGTGAAACAGGCCCTCCAGCGGTCGTTGCCGACAGGAGTCATTGGATACTCTTCCCAATGCGGGGGTGTGTCCCGGTGTCCCCGGTGGACGAGAAGGGTGGCCCGTATCTCATCATGACCGTCGGCAAAGACGTCTGCTTCGACAGATACAATTTCACCCGGGATCCTTCGGATCGGGAAGCGTCCATTGTCTATGGACGGGGTTATGTTTTCGATGACGACTCGAATAGTACCTTCCGGCATATGCGTCACCCGCTTTTTTGGGGTTCCCCCTCCGGTTTCATCAGAGAACTGCAAGGTGCCTTGCCATCTTATGATAAAGCAGTAAAGAGAAAGCGCAAGAGCACGTTTTTCCCGAAACACATTTCCCGGGAATTTTCGGGAGGTCTTTTTTATTCCAGCGCCGGGGCGTTTTCGAAAGATCTGCGGGCTTCTTCCGTCATGAGAACAAGAAACAGCTCCCCCTGAGACGGGTCAATCGGCGTGTCCCGTTTGAGTGCAAGATAGGTCGGGCCATTCGCGCCTCCCGTGTCCGAGACGAAAAGAACGAGAGAATCTTCTTCAAAAAGGAGATTGTAGTCCGGGTAGTCCTCCTTGATCTCGCGTATCAGGGCATTCATGGAACACCTTGAAGGGTCCATCAACAATTCAATGGCATCGATGCGATTTTCGTCAAGGGAAAAGAGCCTGATTGTCAGGAGCCCTTGCGGTCCCGTAAAATCACTGCAGACGTACATTCCGGGTTCCTCCGCATCTCTGGTAATGTCGCAGCGTGCCTGACGGAGGGGAGAATGCAGCCGGATCCCTTGTTCTCCGATGTGACCCAGCAGGGAGTCAGAAGTTTCACCGAATATGTTCAGTATTGAATAAAGTATGAAGCCGAGAACCAAAACAGTCAAAAGCGCCGGGAAAAATCCTTTGTATCTCATGGTATTCTGTTTTCAGGCCTTTCCTGATAGGATAAAAACGATGTTCAAACTGGAATTCCTGTAAATACACTAACAGAATCGGGGCTTTTGAAAAACGGTCGTACAAGGCGGCTTGGCAAACGACAGGGGAGAATACCCGTTGAAGACAGGAAGCGTCCCTCCGGATCGTTGTCTTTTTTTCTTTTTCTGGGATTGAGTCTCGGAGCCGGTGCGGTCGGCTCCCTCGTAACGGCAGGTTCTGTCGAGACCGGGTATCCGACACCGGCAAAACCTTTCTGGACGCCTCCTTCTTTTGTTTTCGCCCCGGTCCGGACGGCGCTTTGTTTTTGAATGGCCCTTGCCGCCTGGAGAGTATGGAGGAAGAGAGAGGAATGCAACATAGCGGCCCCGCCGGCCCTGTACTTTTTTCAGCTTTCGCTCTGTCTTCTCTGGTCGTTTCTTTTTTTCGGCCTTTGCGCCCCGGCGATTGCGGGTATAGAGATCATCCTTCTTTTCAGCATGATTCTTTTGACCCTGCGGTCATTCAGATAAATCGATGCCGTTGCGGGCTGGTTCATGATTCCCTATGCGGGTTGGGTTGCTTACGCCGTGACATTGAATGTCGCCTTTGTGTACCTCATACGCTGATTTGCAGGATATTCCGGGAAAGGAAAAATCTTCGGGTGCTCAAAGGGTTTTGGTGTCGGGGGGATGCTGTATAATGTATATTCGAAATTCCCGAAACGGGGTGCGGCATGGCATTCTGCTGTCAGTGTGTAGAAGTAAACGCAAAGAAGATCCAAAGCAACCGGAAAAAGTGGCGAATATCGACAAGAATAGGGGAGTCCGAGGGGACTCTCACTATGATCATGGTTCTCGCCAGGTCAGCCTGCTGCGTCATGAAGACGTTGAAGAGGCGGCACGAAAAGCCGGCTTTTCATTTCCCTACGGGAGCCTTGCGGAAAACCTTCGCATAAGAGGTCTTCCGGAAGACATGCTCAAGCCGGGGAAACGGCTGAAAGTCGGGGAAAACGTGGTGCTCGAGGTGACTGAAATCGGGAAAAGGCCTGAAGAACCACATTCGTACGACTACCGCGGATGGTGCCTTCTTCCCGAAGTCGGGTATTTTTTGCGCGTTGTTTTCGGCGGTGAGGTCCATCCAGGCGATACAGTCCTGCCGGAGGAATGATTCCTGAGGAAGAAAGGGGAACAATGAAATGTGTTTACGCGGTGGGCGAATTGTATTTGAAACTGCGAGAGGGAGGTGAGGCGCGTGATCATTTTTCTGCTCTCAGCCGCGACATACCTGCTCCTGGCGTGGAGCGGCGGCGGCATTGATCCGGTTGAAATCGTTATTGCCATTGTTCTCGGAGGCATACTCGCAATCGCCGCCCGGTCCTGGAATCCGGGAAGATCATGGACTTTGGCGGGCTTGAACCCCGTCCGGTGGATTTCCTTTATTGTGTACCTCTTTGGTCCGTTTTTATTGGGTATGATCAAGGCGAATCTCGATGTTGCAATGCGGGTCATCACCGGAGAAATACGCCCGGGTATCGTTCGCATCGATTCAGGGCTCAAAAGGAGCCTCTCGTCGACGATGCTGGCGAATTCGATCACATTGACGCCCGGGACGCTGACAGTAGATGTTGATGATGGTCCTGAAAAAGGCAACCTTTTCTACATTCACTGGATATTCGTAACCGATGAAAATCCCGCCGAGGAAGAAGTTTACGGTTCCTTCGGGAAATGGGCGAGGAGGGTAGCCGAATGATTCCAACTTTCTTTGCCTGGGGCGCCGCGGTTCTTGCCTTGAGCGCACTGGCGATGACGGGACGTCTCATATCCGGACCGACGATACCCGACAGGGTCGTTGCCCTTGATTCGATCAACACGCTGGTTGTTGCGATGATGGTCCTTCTTGCCGTGGTCTCGGATTCTGTGGTCATGGTTGATGTCGCCATTGTCTACGCCGGCCTGGCCTTCGTGGGCACCATGTTCATCGCACGTTTCATCGAAGGCGGGGTGTAGGTGATGACGGTATTGATTGTCCTTTTTCTGGTTATTGGCGTATTGTTCAATCTCCTGGGAACCGTCGCCTTGTACCGGTTTCCGGATGTCTTCACGAGGCTTCACGGAACGACGAAATGCACGACCTTCGGTTCGATTTTCACGTCTAGTGCCGTTATTCTCTACGGCGTCCAGAAATTTCTTGTCACTGGAGAAGGGCGTTTTGTAACGCTGATGGTTCATGTGGTCATCGCGATTTTCGCGCTGCTGATCACGAACCCGACGGGTGCCCACGCAATAGCGAGGGCGGCGCACAGGAGCGGAGTCCTGCCGAAGTATGCGGTGGTTGACAGGCTTGCCGAAGACGAAAAGAAAAAAGGTGGTGTCTCGGCATGAATGGTTTGGTTCATGCAGCGGTTCTCGCGGCAATCGTTATCGCGGGATTTTTTGCCATCTGGTTCAGGGATCTGCTTTCATCGGTGATTTCGCTTGCGGTTTTCAGCCTGCTTTTGTCCCTGGAATTCTTCATTCTCCAGGCTCCAGACGTTGCGATCGCGGAGGCGGGAATTGGCGCGGGCCTTACAACGGCCATCTACATTATTGCGCTCAGGGGATGCAACGTACTCCGCAAGGGCGGCGGAGGTGGACGCAAATGAAAAAATCAGTGGTGTTTCTGATCGCCCTTCTTGTCGTGACCGGAACAATGTGGGGTGCCTTGAGCGGCATTCACCCCTTTGGCGAAGCCGGCAAAGCTCCCATGGACGATTACTATATCGAGAACGCGCAACAGGAACGGGACGTGAACAACCTCGTCACGTCCGTTGTGTTCGATTACAGGGGATTTGACACCCTTGGAGAGGCCGCCGTTCTTTTCACGGCTGTCTGTTCGGTGCTCGTTGTTTTCAGGAAGGGAGGGCACGACTGATGCAACCTCTCTCTCTCATCGTCAGGACGATTTGCGACATTTTTGCCTGGTTCGTCGCGATATTCGGGGCCTACGTCATTATTCACGGCCATCTCTCGCCGGGCGGCGGTTTTCAGGGAGGGGCCGTGGTTGCAACGTTCCTGGCTCTCCTGCTGGTTGCACACGGTGGAAAGAAGCTGCTTTCCTTTGTCAAACCCGGCTTGTATTCCTGGGCCGAGACAACGGGGCTCCTTCTTTTCATCGGGACAGGGTTTGCCGGCCTGACAACGGCATTTTTGTACAACTTTCTTGCCGGTCAGGGTGGACTCTTCGGGGCAGTGGTCCCGACGGGTGCGAATCCGGGAGTCCTCAACAGTTCCGGAACGATCGCTCTCATGAATATGGCGGTTGGTCTGGAAGTTATCGGAGGACTTTCATTGATCGTCGTGTACATGTTCAAAGGAATCCGTCTCTATGAAGAGGCAGGAAGCGAGGAGACCGGCCATGACAGGTAATACGCCTTTTCTCGTCGTAGGAATTCTTTTCTTCCTGGGCCTCTATGCGATCCTTTTTGAAAGAAATCTCATAAAGATCGCAATCGGGATCACGATGCTGGAAGCTTCAGCAAACCTGCTTCTTATCGTACTGGGGTACAGGACCGGCGGCAGCATTCCTGTGTTTACCCTTGCGGGAGAAGTGAAGACAATGACGTTTCCGACGCCCCAGGCATTGACGCTGACCGCCATCGTCATCGGACTTGCGACTTCGGCACTGCTCTTGTCGCTGATCATGATGCTCTACAAGCATTATGGAACCCTTGACGTGCGGGAGATCAGGAGGTTGCGAGGATGAACTGGAATGTACATCTCCCGATTCTGGTAATAGCGGTCCCCCTGTTGGGCGCTTTTGCAGCTCCCGTGGCAGGCCTGGGAGGCAAGGCGACACGAAATATCTGGTTCGTAGCGGTTGCGGTTTTGACCACTGCATTGAGCATCATGCTTTTCCAGCATGTCCAGGCGGAAGGTGTTGCCGTCTATGTACTCGGCGGTGAATCCTGGAGCCTGACCTTGCCATCGGGGCTGAGCTGGCCCATCAGGATTATCCTCGAGGTCGACGCTTTCAGTGCATTCATGGTGGTCGTCGGATCCATAGCGGCCCTGGCGGGTGCCTTCTTCTCGCTGCGCTTTATGGAGCCTTTTTCCGGACTGGACAAGTTCGTCTCCCTGTATTTTCTGCTCACGGCGGGAATGTTGGGAATGGAACTGACGGGTGACCTGTTCAACTTTTTCGTGTTTCTGGAGATCGCTTCGGTGGCCTCCTTCGGACTCGTCGCCTTCTGGCGGGACAGACCCGAGGCGGTTGAAGCCGGATTCAAATACATGGTTGTCTCGACAGTGGCGGCCATGTTGGTGCTTTTGGCCGTCGGGTTTTTCTACGGGCGGTACAATGCGGTGAACATGGCCGCGGTGGCGCAAATGATGAATTTCGGCTATCCGGAAAAAATCGCTTTGGTCTTTCTGGTAGTGGCCCTGGCAATGAAATGCGGCACCGTGCCCATGCACATGTGGACACCTGACGCCTACACTGAGGCCCCTGCAGGAGTAACCTGCCTTCTGGTGGCCGTAAGCCAGGCTTCCCTGTACGGGCTTTTCCGGGTCTGCTTCTCGCTCTACGGCGCAAGCCTCGGAAGTTCCGTGGTGCCCTGGACGATCATCGTGCTCGGCGTTCTGTCAATGTTCATCGGGGTCACCATGGCGGTCATACAGAAAGAAATCAAGCGACTGATGGCCTACCATTCGGTTTCGCAGATAGGCTACATCCTGCTGGGGCTCGGAGTAGGACTGCTTGCGCTGAGAGATCCACAGGCCATGGCGGATTACGGCTTTACGGCCATGAAGGGCGGTATTTACCATCTTTTCAACTACACCATGTACAAAGGGCTGCTCTTTTTGACGGCGGGCGCGTTGTATTACGCAGCGGGAACCAGAAACCTGAACGAACTTGGAGGGCTGGCCAGAAACATGCCCCATACGGCATTCATGTTTGTCATCGCGGCGGCTGCGATTGCCGGATTGCCTCCCTTCAACGGGTTCGTATCGAAACTCCTGATTTACGAATCCACCTTCGCCGTTTACCCGATTCTGGCCATTGCCGCTCTGGTAACGTCGGTCCTGACGCTTGCTTCCTTTGTGAAAGTCTTCCAGACGGCCTTTCTCGGGCCTGCAAAATCGGTCTTCGCGAACGTGAAGGAAGTTCCGGCGACGATGCTTGTGGGCATGTCGATCCTGACTGTCGTCGTGATCGGACTGACACTGCTCCCGACCTGGTCGCTGGCCAACCTTGTTGAGCCGGCTGCGAAAGCCCTGGTCGACCAGGCCGGATACATTTCGGCCGTCATGGGAGGTGGGCTGTGATGTGGAGCAAGGTATATACCGGGTTCGGCTATTGGGATGTCTACACCTGGCTGATCTTCTTCGCCATCGCCGGGGCTCTTGTTCTCTGGCTCCGCAGTCTGGGAAGAAAGGATTACAAGGAAGGTACCGACCAGGACGAGATCTTCTACGGCAGTAATGTCGTTCCGGAAGAAGGCTCCGAGATCCAGGTGCCGGCCAGTTCCGCTTACTGGGGTTTTACGGAGGCCCTGAAGGGCTATTATGAAGTGCTTGTCGAAATGCACAGCGGCGATACGAGGGAATACGTCGGATACATGGTATTGACAGCCTCGATTCTCGCCGTCCTGGTGCTTTTGTAAAGGGGGGACGGCCATGAAACTCGACCGGTATCTCGATATCCTTACCAAATCCATCTGGGTCTTTCATTGCAACAGCGGCTCCTGCAACGGGTGCGACATAGAAATTGTGGCGACCATCACTCCCCGTTACGATATCGAGCGATTCGGAATGAAACTTGTTGGAACACCCAGACATGCCGACGCCCTGCTTGTGACGGGGCCGGTCACGAAATACATGACGGAAAGGCTCAAGAGGATCTATGCGCAGGTTCCCGATCCGAAGGTCGTCATCGCCATCGGAAACTGCGCGAATTCCGGGGATGTTTTTTACAAGTCCTACAATCTCGATGGGCCCGTGGACAATGTAATACCAGTCGACGTTTACGTTCATGGGTGTCCGCCTCGCCCGGAGGCGATCATTGAGGGTGCCGCGAAAGCGGTACTCAAGCTGGAGAAAATGAAAGAAGAGCTTCAAAAGGCAGGTGCGCCGCAATGACATGCCGTCCTGAATATGTCAAGGAAAGCAGCGATCCTAAAGAAGTGGTCGCCTGCATTGAAGAACGTTTCGGCGAAGACGTGCAAAACCTGGAGCTGAGGGAATACAAGGGTGGCCTCGAGGATGCAGTCCAGTACCACCTGCTCTGGCTCAAGGTTGCCCGGGAACGTTTTTTGGAGCTCGTCGACGCCTTGAGGGAGTTCGACTTTCTGCATTTCCAGATTATGTCCGGTAACGATGACGGAAACGTGGTGACGCTGAACTATCACGTCGCGCTTTTCAGGGAAGCCGGAAAAGGAAAGAGGCTTGGAGCAAGCATTTCCGTGGAAGTTCCCAAGAGCGATCCCGTCATGCCGTCGCTCTGGGAAAGGATTCCCGGCGTGGAATACAGCGAAAGGGAAATGCGTGAAATGCTGGGAATTGACTTTGACGGACTTCCCAACAAGGCTCTTGTGTTTCTCCCCGAGGACTGGAACGAGGACATCAAGCCCTGGCGCAGGGATGAAACGGGCCCGTCCGAAGCGGACGTCCGGGAATTGTCATAGGAGGTGCCGATATGGCAGTAGGAGCGGGAAAAACCTATAAAGTTCCCATCGGCCCCGTCCACGTAGGACTGAAGGAACCCATTACCGCCTGGCTCGATGTCGACGGGGAGCGGATAGTCGACGCGACGATCAGACCGGGGGCCATTCACAGGGGCATTGAATTCATGGCAAGAGAACGAAATCCCATACAGGTTATTTACCTTGCCGAGCGCATTTGCGGCATTTGCTCTTTCGCTCACATCGAGTGTTTTGTGCGGGCCGTGGAAGATGCCGCCGGGATCAGCGTCCCGAAACGGGCACAATATATTCGTACCATTGTCCTCGAGCTGGAGCGTATCCATTCGCACGTTCTCTGGGCGGGAGTCGCCTGCTATACCTTTGGCTATGATTCCGCCTTTCATCTGGGGATGATCCTCCGCGAAAAAGTGATGGACGTTCTGGAAGTCCTGACGGGAAACAGGGTGAACTACGGTACGGGAACGGTCGGCGGAGTGAGGCGCGACATTACCCCGAAGGTTGAAAAGGTCCTGAGGGATATGATCGCTTTCTACAAGAACGAATTTGACCTTTTCTACAATGTGGCCACCGACGACCCCGTCACCATGGCTCGTATGAGAAACGTCGGCGTGCTCTCACCGGAAGATGCGGTGAAATACTGTGCCCTTGGGCCGACCGTCCGGGGAAGCGGCCATCGCGTCGACCTCCGGTGGTCGCAGCCCTATGAAGCATACGGAGACCTCGATGTGCAGCCTGTAGTGCCCCAGGACCTGACGGGGGAGGTCTACGGTGACGTCTACGACCGGTTCCTCGTTCGAGTGCTCGAAGTGTACCAGTCTCTGGAAATCATCGAAAAGTGCCTTGACGGCCTTCCCGAAGGGGACCTCATGTGGGAACCCAATCTGCCGAAACTGCTGAATTACCTGAAAAAGGCGGAAGGAACGGGAATTTCTTCCATCGAAGCCCCTCGGGGCGATGATACCCATGTGGTAAAGCTTACCGGTGGCGAAGAGAATGTGACGTGGTGGAAAGTACGGGCGCCGACATACGCAAACGCCGTATCATGGCCGATCATGTTCAGGAACAACGAACTGGCCGATGCCCCGCTTATCATCAACAGTGTCGACCCTTGCATTTCCTGCATGGAAAGGATGCTCGTCACCGAAAGGAAAACGGGATCGAAACAGGTCTTTACCCGTGCAGAGCTTCTGAATCGGTGCAGGGAAAAAACGAGGAGGGTGATGGGAGCATGATGATCCTTTTCAAGATATTGGCGGGACTGGCGCTTCTTATTTTTGCCTCGCTCCTGTCACTGCTTTTCGAAGGAATCGACAGGATCTTCCATGCAAGGATGCAGTCAAGGATGGGACCGCCTTTGTTCCAGCCTTTCTACGATGTGCTCAAATTGCTCGGGAAGGAAAACATCGTTCCACGCAGGGCGATCCCCTGGGCTTTCAACGGGGCCCCCTGGGTGGCCGCCGCAACGGCACTCATGGTTGTCCTGTATGTCCCGATGGGCTCGCTGCAGCCGATACTGGGGGGGCATGGTGACCTCATCCTGATCCTGTACCTGCTCGGGCTCTCCGCAGTGGCAATGGCAGTCGGAGGTTTTTCGAGCGGTTCTGTTTACGCCAATGTGGGGGCGCAAAGGGAAATGGTGCTGATGATGAGCTACGAGCTTCCGCTTGCCGTCGTCATCGTATCCCTTGCATGGTTTGCCTACAGGTCGGGAATGCCGGGGGATCCCTTCAGCCTGGAAACCTATGTCAGCATGCCTGTATGGAGTGTCGCGGGATGGACCGGAATCTTTGGAATCCTCGGGCTGCTCCTAGCGCTGCTGGCCGTCGTCCCGGCGGAAACGGGGAAGGTTCCGATGGATATCGCCGAGGCGAAAACGGAAATCCTTGAGGGGCTGATCTGCGAATATTCAGGACGGAACCTCGCCATGTTCAAGGTCACCTTTTCACTGAGAACCCTGGCGATGTGCGCTGTCGTGGTGTCACTCTTTTTCCCCTGGTCTCTGGGCCGCTTTCTCGGACTTAACGGCGTGCTCTTTTTCATCGCTGATTTCATTTTCTTTTGGGCAAAGGTGCTGGTCGTGCAGGTTCTCGGCGTGACCATTATCAGGACCACCTTCGGCCGATTCAAGATCTGGCAGGCCTCAAGACTGTACTGGTACCAGGTTGGCGGACTCGCCGCAGCAGGTATGGTCCTTTTGACTCTTGATGTGATCCTGTAAGGTGGTGTCGAGATGCTCAATAAAATGCTCATCCAGATTTTGAAACAGGGAAGCAAGAAGCCGGCGACCAATCCCTTTCCTGTAGCGCACATGCCTGACAGTCTGCAGGAAGCTTTGGCCGCAGCGGAGGAGGGAACTGTCGAGCTCAACCCTCCTGTCGAGATTCCCGAGAATTTCAGGGGCAGGATCGGTTATGACAGGGATACATGTATCGGCTGTAAAATGTGCATCAGGGTTTGTCCGGCACACGCCATAACGTCACTCGACGAGGAAAAGAAGGTCGAATTCCACATGGACAGGTGCTGTTTTTGTGCCCAGTGCACCGAGATCTGCCCCGTCAAATGTATCTGGATGACGGAGGAATTTGCTTTTTCTTCCTACGAGAGAAAAGCGGAAATAGTTAAAGACTCGGGCAAGAAACCGGAACCGCCGAAAGATGCATCCGCGCCGGGAACAAATAACGGCGAGGAGAATAAAGCGGCGAAGCAGAAGAAAACGACCTATGAAATCGACCCGGACAAGTGCATTGGCTGTACCAAATGCTCCCAGGTCTGTCCTGTCAACGCGATAGCGGGCAAGGTCAAAGAAACACATGTCATCGACGAAGAGACGTGCATAGGATGCGGAGCCTGTGCGCAATCCTGCCCCGTTCAGGCGATTCACCCGAAGGACTAGCTACGCCAACAGGTAACTCCAGGGGCCGGCGGTGACGTCGGCCCCTCTTTTTTGAGGAGGTTACAGAAATGAAGCAGGTTTCGGTTCTTCTCACAGGAGGGACTATTGCCAGTGGTTTCGGAGTGTCCGGCAAGGAGCCGAAAAAGCAGGTTGCTTCAAGACTCAAGGCTTACCTGCGTGAATTTTTCGACGCGAAAGGAGCGTCCATCCTCTTTCGGGAGCCATGGGGCGCGCCGGGGCTTGACAGCTCGAACCTCGATCCGGGGCACTGGTATGAGTTGACGAGGATCATCGCCGAAGATTTATCCGGTGGCAGCAACGGGTTTCTTGTTCTCCACGGGACCGACACAATGGCGTATTCTGCAGCCTGGCTGGCACTGTGTTTTTGGGGAGCCGGAGTACCAATCATCCTGACGGGTAGTCAGCTGACACTGGATTACACTCCGGACGATGTAACGGTCAATATCAGGGGCGCTGCCCAGGCGCTGTGTTCGAAAATCGGCGGAGTCTGGGTGTACTGCAACTGGAAGCTGATACAGGGAGCGAGAGTGCACAAGGCACGTGCCAGTCATCCTGATGCGTTTGTCCCCGTCAATAGTGTACCGCTTTTTTTCAACCCTGAATGGGCACAGGGGGGCGGAAACAGGCAGTCTGAGCTCGCGGTCAAGGTGCGGTTCGACAGGATCAGTGAAAGTTTGAAGATACTCCTTTCCCTGAATCCGGATATCCTGAGGGAGCGTGCCGCAAGGGTCAGATGGCTCTTCTGCGCGCCCGGATCTGTTCCTTATGCCGGCAAGGGAGAGCGGATTCTGCTGTTGTATGGGTTCGGGGCGGGGAATGTGCCGTCGCCGGTTCTCGAAATCATACGAAACCGGTATGGAACAAATGGAAAACCTGTGATCATTGCATGTAGCCAGGCGGAGGGGGATGTGAAAGATCCTTCTTCGTACAGCGGGGTAGGAGCGGCTCTTCTGGCTCAGGATGGTTTTGAGGTCTACAGCCAGATGGATTACCCTTTTGAATTCATTCATGCATTAAGTATTTATGCACTTTCCGTTGATTACGATAACCCGGGGAAGGTACTCGCAAAATTTCTCAAACTCTACGGGAGTCCCGCAAGGTTTTGATATTTGATGAATTGACGATCCCGGCAGGAAAACGGGGCCCCATCTGTGGTGGGGCCCCGTTTTTTGATCCCGGTTATTCAGAGGAGTCCGTACTGTTTCAGCCTTCGCGCCGTTTCGGTTTTTCCGAGTGCCGAGGCGACTTCGAAAATTCCCGGACTGACTTTGGTACCTGTAAGAGCCATCCGGAAAGGCATGGCCACATCTTTCATTTTGAGACCCTTTTCCTTGCTCCATTTTTTGGCGAAAGCGGCCATGTCGTGGGGATCCCAGGAGTCCATTTCGAGAAGCTGCGAGAAAAATCCCTGAAGGAGGTCCTTCTGGGCTTCGGTGAGATCCGAGCCGTCGTATCTGCCTTTCACGACATCGAAGGAAATGAAATAATCACTGTAGGCTGCGACTTCCCTCAATGTTCTGCCGCGTCCCTGAAGAAGCTCGAGACTTTCGGCGAGAAAGGAAGCTTCGTGCTCTGCCGGATTCAGCCCCATCTCTTCCCAGAAAGGTTTGACGAGTTCAACCCGTTTTTCCGGGTCCATTTTCGAAATATGCACCTGGTTCACGGCATCAAGCTTGTCCATGTCGAAGACGGCGGCTCGTTTTGTGACCCTCCTGAGGTCGAAGAGCTCCAGCGCCTCTTCCCGACTGAAAATCTCCCTGTCGTCTCCCGGTGACCAGCCGAGCAGGGCAAAATAGTTGAAGAGGCCTTCGGGAAGATATCCCATGTTCCTGTATTCGTAGACGCTTGTGGCCCCATGGCGTTTCGAAAGTTTCTTCTTGTCCTTTCCAAGAATCATGGGAAGGTGGGCGAAGAGCGGAAGGCGCCAATCGAGTGCTTCGTAGAGCAAGACCTGTTTCGGGGTGTTCGAGATGTGATCTTCCCCCCTGATGACACAGTTTATGCCCATCAGGTAGTCGTCGACGACGACGGCGAAATTGTAGGTGGGTGAGCCGTCGCTTTTGATAAGGACCGTATCCTTGAGGGTGTCGCTTTCCATGGTGATTTCTCCATAGACAATATCCTCGAAGGCGATGGTCTTCCCTTTCGGGATGGAGTAGATCACGGCGTCTCCTTCTTTGTAGGCGAGCCCCTTGTCAAGCAACCGTTTGGCGGTTTCGTGATACAGGTCGGTTCGCTCCGATTGACGATACGGACCCCGCGGCCCGCCTGTAACGGGCCCTTCATCCCAGTCGAGGCCGAGCCATTCCAGCCCTTTCATGATCGTTTCCTCGAACTCTTTGGTGGATCTGGCCCTGTCGGTATCCTCTATTCTCAGGACGAAAGCCCCGTTGTTTTTACGTGCCCAGAGCCAGTTGAACAAGGCGGTATGGGCACCTCCTATATGCAATGCTCCTGTAGGGCTCGGGGCGAATCGGACCCGGACATTTTCAATCATGGATTTCACCCTTTCCGAATGTGTTGGTGTTTTTGAAATGTTTCATGTTGAAAATTCCTCGAGTCAAGTGCCAGGGGTGATAGTATTATATCCGCAGGAGGAAATCAAAGGAGTGAGCATTTTGAATGAAAACCTGGTTCTCCTCGTTGACGGACACGGACTGGCATACCGGGCGTTCTACGCGCTGCCCGAACTGAACGCACCGGACGGCTCGCCGACCCAGGCGATACTTGGTTTCGTAAACATGTTTCTCAAGACTCTGGATGAAAATGAGCCCTTGAGGGTTGGCATCGTTTTCGACGCCGCCGGTCCGACTTTCCGCCATGAAGCGTTTAAGCAATACAAGGAAAACCGCCAGCCGACACCTGAAACCTTTGTAGAACAGTTGCCCGCCATCAAGGATATTTCCGCTGCCATGGGGTTCAAGGTTTACGAGAGAGAGGGCGTCGAGGCTGACGACGTCATTGCCGCAACGGCGAAAAAAGCCAGGGAGGATGGATACGATGTTCTTGTGCTGACAGCCGACAAGGACATGTTCCAGTTGCTTGAAAAAGGCGTCAGGGTCATGCGCCCCGTCAAGGGCGTGAGCACCTTCAAACTGTACGACCGGGCGCGTTTTATCGACGAATACGGCTTTGAACCGGAGGCCATGGCTGATTATCTCGCCCTTGTCGGCGACAAGGCCGACAATATCCCTGGTGTCAAGGGCATCGGAGAGAAGACGGCGAAAGAGCTGCTTTCCGGGCACGGAAGCCTCGAAGGGATATTCAGTGCGCTCGATAACCTGAAACCTCGCTTGATGGCAGCGCTCCAGAAACAGCGCGATGAAGTCATGGCTTCCCGTGAGCTTGTCAGGCTACGTCTCGACTCACCGCTGGCTCCCGACGACCTTTTGAAAAAAGAAACCGACGCCGAAAGACTGGGGGCGCTCTGTGACCGATTTGCCCTGAAGAAACTGGCGGAACACTTTGGCGTCAGCGGCGACCAGGAGAAGAGGAAAGAGCCTGGGGACGGACCGGTAATGACGGAACGGAAAGCGGACAAAGGGATAATATTCGAAAGCGGGGGTCCCGTTTTTCTCGCATGGAAGGGCGAAGGAAGGTATCCTGGTGCTTTTCGGCTCGAAAGCATGTTTGCCGGAACGGCTCACGGCGAATATGCCGATATCTCGGGCATGAATGCAGAAGAACTGTTCAGAAAACTTGGCACAGAACGTTCTGAACCCATAGTCCTGTGGGGCTTCAAGGAACTCTGCGCGGCGGAATCCCGCTTCCGTGACCTTTCAGCGAAGATATGGGACGCAAAAGTAGCTCACTACCTGCTGCATCCGGACAAGCCGAGTCACACAGTGGGCATCGGAAAGGACACCGAAGGGCCGCAAGCTTGCGGATATCTTGCCGATGCCTGGTCCTCGATGTCGGCGGAGCTGTGTAAAAAGGGGCTTCAAAAGGTGATGGACGAAATCGATATCCCCCTGTCTCCTGTTCTGGCGTCGATGGAAACCTACGGCATCAAGGTGGATTGCGGACAACTGGAAACCCTTCGGGACGAACTCAAGGAGAGAATCCGGGACATTCAGGAGAAGATCGACAAAACAGCGGGAACACATATTAATCTGAACTCGCCGAAACAGGTGAGCTGGCTCCTTTTCGAACACCTCGGGTATCCTCCTGTAAAGAAGACGAAAACAGGCTATTCAACGGATGTCAGCGTACTTGAGGAGCTGGCATCATTGCCTTTGGGACCCAACGGTTTGCCGGGCATGCTTCTGGAACACAGGGAGATCACGAAGGTCCTGACAGGGTTCGTACAGGTTCTGTTGAAAAGTGTCGACACAGCCACGGGCTGCGTTCATACCATTCTTGAACATACAGTCACAGGTACCGGCCGGCTGAGCAGCAGAGACCCGAACCTGCAGAACCTTCCGGCGTACGGGACCTGGGCCGGCAGGGTGCGTGAGGCGTTGACACCACATGAAGAAGGAAGGGTCTTTGTGGCGGGGGACTATTCCCAGATCGAACTGAGAGTGTTGGCTCACATGTCGGGAGAAGAAAAACTGATTGAAGCCTTTGCCGAAGACAGGGACATTCATTCCGAGACGGCGAGGTGGATCATGGGTGACAACGGTGAGGACGTATCTCCCGAGCGGCGCCGCGTTGCGAAAATGGTCAACTTCGGACTGCTCTACGGGATGGGACAGTATGGCCTCGCCCAGAGGCTCGGGATCAGCCGGCAGGAAGCCTCAGAGTTGATAGAACGATATTTTTCCGCCTTTCCGCGTGTGCGTGCTTTTCTTGAAGACAGCGCCGAAGAGGCGAAATCGAAGGGATTTACCGAGACCCTTTTCGGGAGGAGGCGTCCCCTTGAGGAAGTGACCACCGTTGAGGGAAGGGGGAACAATGCCCTCAAAAGAGTGGCCATCAATACTCCGATCCAGGGAACCGCCGCGGATATTGCGAGAATCGCCATGATCAGGCTTGCCGAATCCCTTGAAATGCAAAGCGGGTCGCCGAGACTGGTCCTTCAGGTCCATGACTCCCTTGTTTGTGAATGCGGCGGCTCAACGGCGAAAGAAACAGAACAGGTTCTGAAGCAAGTTATGGAATCCTCGGTGTCGTTGTCGGTACCCTTGAAGGTGCAGACGAAGTCGGGCACGTCTTTTTCCGGAATCTGATCTTTGACAGTCCCGGTGACACTACGTATGATATGATGCGCTGCCCCGAAAAGGAGAACCGCGGGTGAGGCTTGAGGATTTGAAGGAGGACGATTTGTTGTGCTGATGCGCACGCTGAGAACCAAGACACGATCGATCATGCTGATAGTCGCCATAGTGTTTGTTCTGTCCACGCTGGGTATTTACATGATGCGAGGCAGTGGTGGAGGAAACAGCGGGCAAAGTCCTCGAGATGAAGCCGTTGCTTCCATCGACGGAAAGAAAGTCATGATGTCCGACATCGAAACGGGCGTCAGGAACATGGCGCAACAAAACAGTTCCACGGAGCTGACCGCAGACAATATCGTGAAGATGAGGAAATCCGTTCTTGACAATATGGCGGTTTACGAAGAGCTGAAAAAAGAGACGGCATCACGGGGCATAAAAGTTGAGAAATCCGAAATCGACGAGGCCCTCAAGAGGATTGAGGATCAGTTCCCAACGAAGGAAGCCTTCCAGCAGTACATGGACAACAACAGGATACGCATGGACGACCTCCGGGAAGAAATCGAGCTCAGGCTTGCCCAGCAAAAACTGCTGGAACAGGTGACACAGGAGGTTGTCGTGTCGGAGGAGGAAGCAAGGGAATTTTATGACCAGACCAGTGAATTCTTCTTTACTCAGCCGGCGGGTTTCGAGGTGACCTACGCGCGCTTTGACGCCGTCGAGGCTGCGGAATCCGCAAAGGATCGCCTCCTGAATGGCGATAACTGGGATGAGGTCATGGAAAGCAACGAAGAAAGCGTCCTCGACTGGGTTGCGCTGGATAACCCGGCTTTCGTATCGGAAAAGGAACTCGAAGCGGGTGAACTGAAGCAATTCGCTGACCTCGAAATGAATGAAATCGGAGGTCCTGCCGAATTTGGTGAAGGCAACGTGCTCATTTTCGCGAAACGCAAAAAAATCGAGTCCAGGACTTTCCCCTATGAAGAAATCAGCGGCGATGTCGTCCAGATACTGAAAAGCGAAAAAACCCAGCAGAATGAACAGGAGTTTTTCACAGAACTGCGCGAAAGAGCCGACGTGAAGATCCTCGATGAAGAATATTTCACCGTTCCGGAGAATACCGTTTCCGGTGACGAAGGACGCGCTTCGCCTGACGAAACAGCAGACGAGACAGTTGGTGAAGAAACCCGTGAGGAAGACGGCACAGCGGACTGAAATGCCTTGACAGAGTAATTGAGGGTGCATAGAATAGATCGAGCACGCCACAAGGTGGGGTGGCCGAGTGGCTGAAGGCACTCGCCTGCTAAGCGAGTAAGGGGGCCAAAACCTCCTTCCAGGGTTCGAATCCCTGTCCCACCGCCAAGGAATCAAGCTATGCGCGCCGGTAGCTCAACTGGATAGAGCATCGGACTACGGATCCGAAGGTTACGGGTTCGAATCCTGTCCGGCGCGCCACTTTGGCATAGAGGCCAGTCCCTCGGGGGCTGGCCTTTTTTACAGGGATGTTCACTGGATGCTGCATCAGGTGCTCCGGGCGAGGTCTTTCAGATGTTGCAGTGTTTCCGGCCCGAGGGTTTTCGACACGTATGAAGAATAAACCGTATTGTTCTGCAACAGGGGTTCTTTCATGATTTCCGGAGTGATGAGCGCTGCTTCCTGAAAGGTACGGGTTTGTGGAATCGGGGAATATTGCGCGGTTTTCACCTTTACCCCGATGTCTTTCACGATCTGTATGTTTCCTTCCATGTCCTCGGGACGCTGCCCCGGCAAACCCAGGAGCACGTATGTCTCGATTTCGTCGTTCAGGTATCCGGCTTTTCGCAGGTGGTTGACGGCGGAGGCGAAAGAATCCAGGTCGGTTTTTTCTCCCTGTGTTTTCCTGAGAGTCCTGTCGGTGCCTTCAAAACTCAGTCTGAGGGTTTTGAAGCCGGTAGACTTGAGGATTTGCCCACAAAGGGAGTCGATCATGCGGACGTGAAGGCCGTTGGGTGTGTGAAATCGCATCGTCGGGAAATCTCTTTGGAAATTTTCACAAAGAGGATAAAAACGGGATTCCCTGTCCATGAGGAGGGCGTCGTCATAAAAGGCCGTATCCTGAATGGTTCCGGCTGCAGCTTTGACTTGATGCCTGATCTCGGCCGTTACTTCTTCGACGGTCCTGGCTGTGTAGTCAGGCCAGAGAAATGAAGAGGCGCAGTACCCACAGTTCATGGGGCATCCGAAGGACGTCATGCTGACGGCGTATCCCGGTGCCGGATAAAGCTCGACAGCCGGGCGGATCATGTTGAGGTCGAGCCGCGAGGTCTGGATCATGTCGGCACCGCTTTTACGGGCATGTTCGGGGCAGAGACGGGCATAGATCCCGCCGAGCATGACCGGGACTTTCGGGAAAACTTCCTTGATGAGGGAAATCGCCCAGAACACGCCAGGGTACCAGTATGTCATCATGGAAGTCACCAGGATGATATCCGGCAGAGAAAGATCTCTGAGTCTTGAAAGGAATGCTTCCTTTCCGGTTCCGAAGTGATAAAACCTGCGTGGAACGTTTTCGTAAGGCTTCGGCTTTGAAATCGGCGTCTTCAACGGCGCCGTACGTCCGTAAGTCTTCCGTTTTCCGGCGCTTTCGCTGATACAATCGAGGAGAGTAATACTGTTTCCCTGCTGACGGAGAGTTTCAAGAATATATAAAAGCCCCAGGGGTTTTGCCCAGAGATCAAAGAAGGCAAAGTCCTGTACAGGAGGGTTGACGCCCAGGACGTTACAGTTGTGGAGGTTCCTGAGAAATCGGGAGTAGTCGGCCATTTTACGGGGATTATAGCATGGGAGGCACCTGGGCGGAGCAAAGGTCTTTCCGGTGGTTCGGCAGTCAGCTTTCTACAGCGAGGGCTCGATCCGACAAGGGGCGAAGGAAAGACCTCCTTGTCCCTGGAGGCAGCAGAAGTTACGCTGCAGGGAGGTGTGTTTCCCGGGTCCCGCGGGAAGGTGCAAGGCACTGAAGACGTGAAACGCGACACATAGATCACATCCGGCCGAAAACGTTTTGGGTGATCGATCGGTCGGGAAACACAAAAAGGAGTCCCCATATTGAATAAAATCCGTCGCCTTTTAATCAAGCTCATCGCCGGCAATTTCGGCATTATGTCCTTCGGCAATATTTACTTCCTCCTGGCGCTGTACATGGAAAGTTACGGCATCGATGATCCGGAAACCATCGGGTGGATCCTTTCCGCATATTTTGCGGCCTCGACGCTGTCACGTCCGTTCGTGGGATGTATTGTAGAAAGATTCTCATTCAAGCCCGTTCTCGTCGCGGCCTCCCTTGCGTGCCTTGCCAGTGGTGCCGGAGTCGCCTTTTCCGGCCCGTCGGTGCCGTTCATCATTTTCTTCAGGGCCGTTACGGGGCTTGCATCAAGCCTTTTCATCGTGGCCCTGACAACGTACCAGACGCTGGCGGTTCCCGAAGAAGTCAGAGGGTCCTCCTTTACCCTCGTTACGGCAGGGACCATAGCCCCCCTTGTCACCGCAGTTCCCCTTGCTGAATGGCTTCTCAAGACGGGGAGGCCGGGAATATACATCTGGCTTCCGGTTCTGCCCTCATTGTTGTGTCTTCTGGTTGCCCTGTCGCTCCGGAGTTCGGAGGGGAATTTCAGCAGCCGCCGCGATTGGGGAACGTACAAGGAGGTATTCGGGGACAAAAAGCTCAGAATACTCTTTTTTTCCGTTGTCCTCTTTGCCATGACGGATGCGGCCATCGTGTCCTTTGCAGGCCTTGCCCTCGAAAAAGGGCTTTTGGCCTCGGCGTTTATTTCAGCACAGGCATTCACTGCGGTCATGATTCGGCTTTTCGGGTTCAGGCTCATGGATGTCATGCCGAGAAGCAGACTTGCAGCAATGTCTTTCAGCATTACTGCCGGGTGTCTTTTCGGGAGCACCTTCATGGAAAGCAACGCTGCATTTGTCTTGTGGGGGATTTTCTTCGGCTTGGGCATGGGATATGGATTCCCCATGCATCTTTCGCTGATAGGGGATGCCGTCCCGGACAGACTCAGGCCAAAGGCCACGTCGATGGTCTGGTTTCTCATGGCGGGATGTTTTTTCGTGTCTCCTGTCATTACAGGCTACCTGGCCAGATGGCTTTCTTTTACGGCAGCATACAGGATCATCATGGGATGCATAGTCGTCGCAGCTCCCTTTATGCACCGGTTGTTCCTAAAGCATTTTGGAAAAGGATTGTGAACAGGTAAAAGAGTTGAATCAACAGCAAGAGGGAGGGAGCAAAATGAGGGCAGGCTGTTTTTTAGGGAAGGTGTCAAAGTGTGGTTTTCTTGTTTTGGTGTTTGCCTTTGTTGCTGTGGCGCTTTTTGTACACCCTGTGTCCGCCAAACCGGCGAAAGCCCAGAAGAGTTTTTCGGTGCTCGGGATAACGGAAATCAGCGTCAAGGGATCGAAATTGCACATACGCGGGGAAACGGATCTTCCGAAAGGCTCTTCGCTTCATCTGAAACTCGATTCCGGGGCCGGCATTTTGGGTGCAAACAACCAGGGAAAAGGCGTAAAGATTCATGTCAACAGCCATTTCTTTTTTGTCCAGGTGGATCTTCCCAAAGGCCGGGACAAGGAAAATATCTTCAGAATCCGGCTGAGATTCGACCCATCGAGTCAGCAGGAACGAATCAGAAAAATCGTGGGACTGAAGGGCGAAAACCTGAAAGGCAGGCTCGTCGTGGAAGAGGAGGCACGCAGGGTGTTGCAGTTCGAGAAATTCCTGTTGTTCTAGAAAGCGGTTTCTGACCTTATCGGCAACTGTCGAGGTCGAGAAGCTCTTCAAGAGACACGGCGAGGTAAAGGCTGAAGGCGTCACGGAAATTCTTGAGATCTCTCCCTGTGATGTTCCGGATTTTTTCTATCCGGTAGCGAAGGGTATTCCTGTGTATGTTCAGCGCGTCGGCTACGATTCCGGGCCTGCAGGGGTTTTCTTTCCAGGCGTTGATCGTGTCGCGCATGACATTCCAGTCAGGAAGGCGCTTCAAGTCGCCGATCTCTCTTGACGTAAAGGATTTTCCCCTCCTGATGTTTACCGAAAACAAAAGTTCCTCAAGGCGAAAATCCGAGATTTCGAAAAAACCGGGGAATTTCTTTTGTTTCTTGCCGATCATCAGGGCGTTCCAGGCTTCGCAATAGGAAAGATGCAACATTTCCGCCTTCCGCGAAAGACTTCCGGAACCCATGGAGACAGTGCTCCCGAGTTTTCGGAGTCTCTGTCGCAATTCCAGGTACATTTCCTTCAATTCTTCCTCCAAAATGTTTTCATCCTCCAAATCTTCTTTTGCAGCTTTTCTGAGAACCGTGAACCGTCCGTCACCGGATTCCGCGCAAAGATCCTGCCTTTCATTGAAAACGGATCGTATGACGGCGAGAATATCGGTTTTGAAAGGGCTGTAGGGAAAATTTTCGTGTGATGGATGCTCCCCAGTCGGAGGGTTTTCCCGAAAAACATCGAGGGCAATTCCTATCCTTGGGCATTCAAGGTCAAAACCCAGCTCGCGCCCTCGCGCGACAAGAAGGGATATGTCCTGCTGGTCCGGATCAAAGGAGGCTATTTCGAGAACAAGATCCTCGAGAGCCCTCTCCCGGGCGAGAGAAGATTCAGTGATGATTTGCTCCCTGAGAAAGATCTCGGCGTGTTTCTCGACCAGTTGCCCGAAGGGCGCTACTTCCCGGTGGTTCCCGGCGATGGCGATGGAACCGATCAATTTCCCTGAAAGTGAAATGGGAAGAGTCACACCGGGTCGCACGGAGGGAAAACGTGAAGCCGTTTTTTCATCGGTGAATACCTCCCGGCAGCCTGACATGCACTCGAGAGAGGGTACGTGGAGAGTTCCCATTCTGGATCGGTCATTCGTACCGATGACGATTCCCGCCTCGTTCGTGATGAGAACGTCATAGCCGATAATTTTATGTGTCGCCTCACATATCTTCTGTGCAAACCTTTCAAGCATCGCTGATGCCCCCCTTCGTGACATGAACGATCTTTAAGCCCCTTGTGTCCTGCATTCGGGATATGGCAGAAGTATTTCACACTACAGGGAATTGTGCAAACGCACAAAACAGGGTCGTTCAGGGCAGGTCGATTTCTTGCTTTCGGACATGAGGATTTGCAGGCTGATTGCTTATACTGGATTTTGGATGAGAGCGTTTAAAATTGTTTTTCAGAAGTGAAGGCTGCGAAAGGGGGTATTTCGGTGCGACTGGAATTGAGAGACGTCTTTGTAAAAGACGTCCAATGGGGCGAAGAAACGGGTATTGAGAACGGAGTCCTTCAGGTAAACCGAGATGAGGCGATCGCCGTTGTATCGGATGATCCGAGGCTTGGAGATGTCGGACTGGAACTGGCAAGGCCGGGTGAGAGCGTACGGATCATTCCGGTCAAGGACGTGATCGAACCGAGGTGCAAGGTAGATGGGCCGGGTGAAGTGTTTCCCGGATTCGTGGGAGAGACCCGAACCGTGGGAGAAGGAGCGACGCTGGTGCTGAAAGGTGCGGCGGTGGTTACCTGTGGCCCTATCGTTGCCTTCCAGGAAGGCCTGATCGACATGAGCGGCCCCGGCTCGAAGTATAATCCTTTTTCCCAGACGAACAACGTCGTCCTCACCGTCAATCCTTCGGAAGACCTTGAAAAACATGCCTATGAGGAAGCCGTCAGGATAGCGGGCATCCGGCTTGCCTGGTATATTGCAGACAAGTGCCGTGATGCAAAACCTGACGAGACGCGAGTTTTTGAGAAGGGCAGCATTCCCGAAGAGAACGAGAAGTATCCCGATCTTCCAAAGATCGCCTACTTCTGCATGTCCATAACCCAGGGACTGCTTCACGATACCTTCCTGTACGGCGTGGACATGAAACACACCGTACCGACGCTGATCCACCCCAACGAGAAAATGGATGGTGCCATGGTTTCGGGGAACTGCGTTTCAGCCTGTGACAAAAACACCACCTACTACCACCTGAATGATCCCATCGTCATGGAACTTTACAACCGTCACGGCAAGGATCTCAACTTTCTCGGCGTGATTCCGACTCCGGAGGATACAAGGCTCGCCGGAAAGGAACGGGCCACCTCCTATAACGCGAATCTTGCCAGAATGCTTGGTGCAGAGGGTGTCGTCATCTCCGAGGAAGGGTATGGAAACCCGGACACAGACCTTTGCATGAACGCAAAAAAATGCGAGGATTTCGGCATCAGGACGGTTGTCATATCAGATGAAGCCGCCGGGACCGATGGAAAAAGCCAGGGCCTTGCCGACGCGACACCGGAAATGACTGCTTTTGTTTCTGCGGGCAACGTGAACGAAATGGTCGAACTGCCGGCCATGGAAAAGGTCATAGGTTACCCGGAAGCGATCGCAAACCTGTCAGGCGGCGCTGAAGAAAGCCTCCGGGCTGACGGATCCATGTATGTGGAACTCCAGGCCATCATCGGATCGACGAACGAGCTCGGGTTCAGCAGGATCGGCGCCCGGTGGGTCTAGGGAGGTGAGCGGTATGGCATTGAAAGTTGTTTGTTACATAAACCAGTTTTTTGCCGGCCTTGGTGGCGAAGAAGCGGCTCATGCAGGGCCTTCCCTTGAAAAAAAGGCCGTCGGACCGGCGATGCAGGTCGGCATGCTGCTGGGAGAAGAAGCGGAAATCGTTGGAACGGTCATCTGCGGCGACAGCTATTACGGTGAACACACTGATGAGGCGAGGGCCGAATGCCTTGAATACATCAAGCAGCTGAATCCGGACCTGTTTTTCGCGGGACCCGCATTCAACGCCGGACGATATGGCGTCGCCTGCGGAGATATCAGCGCGGCCGTCGCGGAAGAACTGGAAATCCCGAGTGTGACAGGCATGTATTACGAGAATCCCGGTGTCGAGCTCTACAGCCCCAAAACCTATATCGTGAAAACCGCCGACAGTGCGAGGGGCATGAAGCAGGCGCTTCCAAGGATGGTTGAACTCGGGAAAAAGCTTGTTTCCGGGGAAGCAATGGGAACGGCCGAAGAGGAAGGCTACTTTTCCAGGGGGATCAGGAAAAACTTTTTCCATGAAAAGAACGGTGCCCAGCGGGCTGTTGACATGCTCCTTTCCAAAATACGGGGGGACGAGTTCCAGACGGAATATGAAATGCCCGTCTTCAAGCGCATTCCGCCTGCCAAGCCGGTAAAGGATCTTTCAAAGGCAACGATTGCCCTGGTTTCCTCCGGCGGAGTCGTTCCCACGGGAAACCCGGACAGGATAAGGGTTTCGTCGGCGGAATCCTATGGCAAATATGATATCTCGGGTATCGATGACCTGACTCCGGAAATATTCGAATCCATTCACGGAGGCTATGATCGCGTCTGGGCAAATGAAGACCCCGACGTGGTCCTCCCGATTGATGTCATGCGCGAAATGGAAAAAGAAGGCGTATACATGAAGCTTTACGATTATGTCTTTACCACCACAGGAACCGGTACGGCTGTCGCCAACGCCGAGCGGTTCGGACAGGAAATCGGAGAGCAGCTCAAGAAGGATGGTGTGGATGCAGCTATCCTGACCTCGACCTGAGGCACATGCACTCGATGCGGCGCATCGATGGTAAGGGAGATCGAGGCAACTGCAGGCATCCCCGTCGTACAGATTGCGACCATAGTGCCGATCATGCTCACCGTTGGAGCGAACCGGATCGTTCCGGGTATCGCCATTCCGCACCCCACAGGGGATCCGGCCAAGGGGAAGGAAGCGGACAAGGCTGCCCGGCGGGAGCTTCTCGAACGTGCCTTGAAAGCCATGCAGACGGATATTTCGGACCAGACGATTTTCAAAAACTGATCCGCAGACGGTATAGCAGGGACATAGTGCATACACGAAGGGGAAGGGCTCGAGCCCTTC
>JBNGCT010000007.1:0-32171 GCA_049974965.1 Thermovirgaceae bacterium | reverse complement strand
GATCCTCAGGGTGCAGGTAAAAGGGGTCGACGATGACACCCGACTCGGAGCGTTTGACCTTGTCGATTTCCGCTACCTGTTCCTCGACATCCATGTTTTTGTGCACGATGCCGAGTCCCCCCTCCCTGGCAAGGGCGATGGCAAGCCTCCCCTCGGTCACTGTATCCATGGCGGAGCTGCAGATCGGGATATTGAGCGGAATCCCGGGAGTCAGACGGGATTTTACCTTGACTGCGGAGGGGAGCACTTCGCTGTACCCCGGGACAAGCAGCATGTCGTCAAAGGTCAGCCCCTCCCGGGGGACAAAACGGTCCTTTTCCATGTCACGTCGCCTCCTTCAAAAGATAAAGCCACCTTCAACCGGCCGCCCTGGATTCCGCCGACGCAGATGCCGGTCTGCTCTTTTTTCGGATGTCGTTTTCTCCCTGGGCATCTTTCGGAAAACGGATTCCCTGACGCTGGTTAGCACGAAATTGTAGCTTTACCACTTGCAATACGCAAGCGGCAAAACCAGAAACCGAGGGATTCCCGGGAGGGCTCATTCGGGCGTCCAGCCGGGATGAGCCTGAATGCCTGAAAGGGTGGCTACCGCGTAGCACTCGACGGCTTCCGAGTTTCCGACAGGGCCGGTCCTCTCTCCGTTTTTCGCACGAAGATTGACGGTTCCCGGGAAACCGTGACGGCCGAAAAGATCGTTCAGGGATTCCTTTATAGGCGCGATCTCCCGGGCGATCTCTGGTGCCTGGAGGACAATGACGGCGTCAACGGATTCTACGGACCAGTTCTTTCCCGTGAGGCGTTTGAGGACGTCCTCGAGAAGCTTCGTGCTTCTGACTCCTTTGAGCGACGGATCCGAAGACGGGAAAAGAACACCGATGTCGGGTTCGCCTGCGGCTCCCAACAAGGCATCACAGATGGCATGGCTCAAGGCGTCGCCGTCGGAATGCCCCAAGGCGCCCAAAGGGGAATCGACTTCGACCCCGCCCAGCACGAGTGATCTTCCCGGCGTCAAAGGGTGAATGTCATACCCGATCCCTGTCCTGAAAGACCGTCTCGTCCCGGCAATCCTTTCGGCCAGTTCAAAATCCTCCTGGTAGGTTATCTTGAAATTTCCGGGATTCCCCTTCACCGTTTCGAGTTTACGCCCCGATTCCAGCCAGGCCTGGCCGTCATCGACGCAGGCTTCTTTTCTGGCCCGGAGCACCTCGAGCAGTTCCCCACGGGGAAACGCCTGAGGCGTCTGCGCCGCGTAAAGGCCCTCCCTCTCAACGTGTACCGGTCCATCGTCAGCGTCAATCCTTTTCAAGGCGTCATTTACGGCAATCACAGGGATGACACCCTTCCCGTGGTGTGCCTTTCGGATGAGCCTGTCACACAGCCCGGGCGTTGCAAAAGGTCTCGCGGCATCATGGACAAGCACGTTCGCACCGTCAGCAGCTTCGAGCCCCTTCATGACCGATTCCCGGCGGGTCCGACCGCCGGATACGATCCGCCATCGCCCCGTCATGCCGCTCGTCCCTGTCCTGTGCTCATCTTCCATCCCGTCGGGGACGACGATGACCGTCTCCTGGACCTTTCCTGCCGCCATGAGACTTGAGGCGAGGCGAGCGCCCCACATCCAGAGCGGGGAAGGCCCCAGCCTGCGGTACTGCTTCCTGCCCCTGGCGTACCTGCAGCTTTCCCCGGCCGCCAGGATGATGAAAGACCAGTCATTCACGAGCGGACCTCTTTCCGTATCTTGCCGAAAACCATTCTTCCCGCCGAGGTCTGGAGCATGGATGTCACGATGACTTCGATCCGCTTCCCGATGTACTTTTCACCGTCCTCAACGACGATCATGGTTCCGTCATCAAGGTATCCAACGCCTTGCTGGGGTTCCTTGCCTTCCCGTATGACATCAACGGTCACGGCTTCACCCGGCAGCAGCATCGGCTTCAGGGCGTTGGCCAGTTCATTGACGTTGAGAACCTCGATCCCCTGTATCTGGGCGATCTTGTTCAAATTGTAATCCGTGGTCACAACCCTGGCCGAGATCGCCCCGGCCAAGGCGACGAGTCCCTCGTCGACGGAGTCGACGCCGAGTTCCTTCAGGGACGTCTCCACGATCTGTACGGTGATATAGGGCAGTTTCTGCATTTCATTGATGACATCCAGTCCCCTCCGGCCTTTTGTCCTCCTGGTCGGATCCGAGGAGTCCGCCACAGACTGGAGTTCCGTCAGGACAAATCTCGGCAGGATGAAGGTGCCTTCCACGAAGCCCGTGGAGGCGATGTCGAGAATTCTGCCATCAATTATGACGCTGGTGTCAAGGACCTTGACGGATGACCGGATCTGGGGGACCTCGACGGTTTCAAGCTCCGTCGGCAAGGCTTTCTCACCGCCTTCAAGATTCTTGACCTTCCGGCCTTTTATGCTGAAACGGTCCTTCAGTTCTCCTATGGACGACCACATTCCGAGGATTTCCTCCTTGCGCTTGAGGAAAATCCTGACACCAATATAGCCGAGAATAATATTAAGGAGAATCGCGATATAACTTCCGATCACCGGAAGATCCGCAAAAGGCAGGGCGACAAGATTCGCCACGAGTAAACCGGCGATGAGCCCGAAAATCGCGATGGCAATATCGTTCCAGCTGAGATTCTCGAGGTTCTTTTCCAAGGATAAGCCAATAAAGCCCAGGATCCTGATGAACACGGGGGTTATAAGGTACCCTACAAGGCTAAAAAGAATGACGGAAAGAATATAGGGAACGATGATCTGGGGGAAATTCTCCCAGGGCCACCATTTTTCGTTGATGACCAACAGCGCGATCTGGTATCCCACCACGCCTCCCAGAAGCACGAATATGCTTCTGGCAAGGATGTTGAGAACCCTTGTGAGTCCTTCAGCCATGATATCACTCCCTTCCTGTCTTTTTGTCCTGTTGTCTCGCTTCGACCCGTGATTCCAAAGACGCATGAATGGTCACGCGGTCGGCGTACCCGATGCTGCCTCCCAGGGGCAGCCCGAAGGCCAGGCGGGTCATTTTCACATCAAGGGAGCCGAGGGCATCCAGCACCGTGAAAAAGGTCAGGTCTCCCTCGACCCTGGGGTTCGTCGCAATGATCACTTCCCGAAACGAACCGGATTCGACGTATTCTTTCAGTGCCCGGAGCCTTTCGGGAGCCAGGTCTTCCCCGTCAAGGGGTGAAACCCGCCCTCCCAGGATGAAATAAAGCCCCGAATAGGCTCCTGACTGTTCGAAACTGAGCATGTCTTCAACGGTCTCAAGGACACAAAGAGTCTCTCTGTCCCTGAAGGGATCGCTGCAGATCGGACAGGGATCCTGGTCTTTCGTCGTGATATTCCCGCACACGGAACAGGGAACAGTCCGCTCCCTCAAATCCAGCAGAGCCTCCGTCAAATCCCTGGTGAATGATTCAGGCTGCTGCAGAATGTAAAGGGCGAACCTCCTCGCCGTCTTTTCGCCGACTCCGGGAAGTTTTCCCAAAAGGCGGACAACCCGTTCCAGGGGTCCCTGCATGAGGTCGGGGCGCTCCTACATGAGGCCCGGAATGCCAAGGCCCTGGCTCAGTTTCCCGAGCCGTGACTGGGCAAGCTCTTTGCTCTTGGACACGGCGTCATGCACGGCGGCGATGACAAGGTCTTCCAGCATCTCCTTGTCCTCCGGGTCGATCACGTCTTTTTCTATCGTGATCCCGAGGATCTCGCCCTGGCCGTTCGCCGAAACGCGAACCATTCCGCCTCCCGCGGAGCCCTCAACGGTTTCGCGAGCCAGTTCCTCCTGGATTCTGGCCATCTCGGCCTGCATTTTCTGCGCCTGTTTCAGCATCTGATCCATTTTCACGGATATCATCCTTTCAAGAAATGTCTGTCCTTCATCGAAAGCATTCTAATGCCTAGTCTAGGGCCAATCAATGATGATAGGAAGCCCCCGCCCGTATCATTGCCGCCCTGTACAGCTGTTCCATGAAAAAAAGAAGGCAGAGCTCGTGGGGAAGGGTCATGGTGGAAAGGGAGATGGTCGAATCCGCCCTGTCCCGCAATTCCCTCGAAACCCCGTAGGCTCCGCCAATGCAGAAAACAAGAGAGCCGTCGGTTTTTCCCAGGGTCCTGTAAAGCCATTTCGAAAAGGATTCACTTCCCATCATACGGCCTCCGGCATCGAGAAGGACGACATGGTCTCTCTCAAGAACCCCTTCGATGAGTCCTTTGCCTTCTTCGGCCACCGCTTTGACCCTTTCCTTCCGTCGACCGCTTTTCGCCTGCACGTATTCTATTGAAACGGGGAGGTGTTTTTGAAGGCGCCGGAGATAATCCGCTATGCCGTCCCGATAATAGGGCGTTTTCGTGGTCCCCGCGGCCCTGATGCGGATCTTCATGGTCTCCCGTCACCTGCAGCCCGTTTTTCCCGAGGTATTCCCGCCACGCTTTTTGCTTTTCGAGAATTTCTTGACGGCGAACCGTTCCTGGCGCTCGCGTTCGTCGAGTATGTCCCCGATCCGCTTCATGTCGCTTTTCAGATCGGGCAGTACCGTGTGTTCCAGGGTGTTGACCTTTCTCATCGTCCGTTTGAGCTCCTTTTCAAGGGCCTTGAGTTTTACCTTGAGGTTGATGTAGGGCCACAAAAGGTGTTCCGTCCCCATCAGGTGTTCCACCAGCTCATCCACGTAAGGCGAGGTCAGCGCCGGATCGAGGGAGGCCTCCTCGAAGGGGATGTCTTCCCTGTTCTTCATGGGTTCGTACTGGTAATAGGTGCATCCCATGAGGTTGTACCGCTCGGAACGCACCGAAACGGATTTCCGCCCGACGGCAAGAAGCTTGATAAAGGACGGTCCCTCGAACATCCTGACGATGCCATAGCTGTACGCCGTCTTCTGCACATGATCAAGGAGCTCTCTTTCGATCTTTCGCAATCGCCGGCGGTCCGCGTCAATGGCGCGCAGCAGGGCGTCCTTTTTCTTCTCGAGAAGACCTTTACCGAACCTGACAATCTCCGTCTGGCGGCGGAGATGCATCATGGTGTCCCTGGTGGGTGTCCTCTGGGTGCTCACTGGCCGGCCGCCTTTCGTATCTTCTGTCTGATGACCGACTCGGGCAACTTGAAAAGGAGTTCCGTCGGCAGGCTTGAAAGGCAGTCCCAGGACGCCTGCAGCGATTCCTCCAGCGTCCTCGCCTGTTCTCCCTGATGCAGGAATTTTTTTTCGAACACCCCGCCGAACTCCAGGAAATATCTCTCCTCCCGGGTCAGGCCGTCGTCGCCGACGATCAGGCGCAGCCTCTCGACTTCCTTCGCCCTGGCATAACTTGCGTAGAGCTGGTCCGCCAGGGCCCTGTGCTCATCAAAGGTCTTCTGTCTGCCGATCCCCTTGTTCATCAGCCTGCTGAGGCTCGGAAGGACGTTTATCGGCGGGTAGACGCCCCTGTCGGCGAGGCTCCGGTCAAGGACAATCTGTCCTTCGGTGATGTAACCCGAAAGGTCCACCACAGGATGCGTCATATCATCATCGGGCATGGTGATGATCGGCAGCTGCGTGATGCTTCCCGGTCTGTCCTTCACGCACCCCGCCCTCTCGTAAATGCTCGCAAGGTCGGAGTACATGTACCCCGGGAAGCCCCGGCGGCCGGGGACTTCCTCCCGGGCCGCCCCGATCTCCCTGAGGGATTCGCAGTAATAAAGCATGTCCGTCATGACCACGAGGACGTCGTACCCGAGTGTATAGGCAAAATACTCTGCGACGGTCAGCGCCAGGCGCGGCGTCAGGATGCGCTCCACGGCGGATTCCCCGGCGGTGTTGATAAAAAACACGCCATGATCCACGGCTCCCGATGAGCTGAAGGCATCGACAAAGAAATCGGCTTCCCTGGAAGTGATTCCCATGGCGGCGAAAACAACAAGAAACTTCGAGGCTGCCGAGGGAACTGTCGCCTGGTTAACTATCTGGGCTGTAATTCTTCCCGCAGGAAGCCCCGATCCCGAGAAAACGGGAAGTTTCTGCCCGCGGACAAGGGTGTTCATGATATCGATCGAGGAAATCCCCGTCTGGACAAAGGCATTCGGGCTTGAGCGCCGTACGGGGTTCAGCGCAAGCCCGTGAACGGGCAGTTCATCCTCAACGTACCCGATTTCTCCGCGTCCGTCCACAGGCCTTCCTCTTCCGTTGAGAATCCTGCCGAGAAGGCTCCTCCCGACGGGGATCCTCGCGATGTCCTTCTCCAGCCAGACCGTCGTCCGGCCGGATTTGACGCCTATGGTGTCCTCGAAGACCTGGATGATGCAGAGGTCTTCCTCCACATCCAGGATCTGCCCTGAAAGCTCTCCGTCTTCGGTCTCTATGGTGACCAGTTCCCCAAACCCCGCATTCGGAACGTTTTCGACGAAAAGAAGGGGACCGCTGACGCCACGGACGGCTCGGCTTCCTTCACGATAGAGCGTCGTCATTCAAAGGCCACCTCCATCTCGTTCAGTGCCTGCTGCAGTTCTTCCAGGAAAGCCTCGATACGCTCCTTCATCCTCGTCTCGTCTTCTTTCAGAATAGCGAGCAACTCCGCCGCGAGGGGCCGTTCCTGGACCTGGTGAAAAAGAAGCCCCTCCAGGAGTCTGGCATGAACGGTTTCGTCGAGGCGCCTGATGCAGTCAAGCAAAAGAAGCTGTTTTTCGAGAGAGCAGTAGGCATCGGCCGGATCGAAGGCGTTCTGCTGAAGATAGGCGATGCGTATGAGTCCCCCGAGGTGCAGTTTCCACTTGTCCTCCTCCGTCAGCGCGTCCCGTCCCACAATCTGGACAAGTTCCTGCAGGCTCCTTTCCTTGTCAAGGAGGTCTCTCAGATAGGCCACGTCGGTATGCCATTTTTGTCCAAGCTCCCCGGTGAACCATCCTTCGAGGCTGTTTTCGTAAAGGGAAAAACTTTGCTTCCAGTTGATTGAAGGGAAATGTCTCTGCTGCGCGAGGGCCTTGTCGAGAGCCCAGAAAGCGCCTGAAAGGCGGAGGCTGGCCTGGGTGACAGGTTCGGAAAAGTCGCCTCCCGCAGGGGAAACGGCGTTGATGACCGTCACAGACCCGGTCCTGGGGTTTGTCCCCAGTGTCTTTACCCTGCCGGCCCGCTCGTAGTACTGGGAGAGCCTCGAGGAAAGGTATGCGGGGTATCCTTCCTCCCCCGGCATTTCCTCCAGGCGGCCGGCAATTTCCCTGAGCGCCTCGGCCCATCGTGAAGTGGAATCGGACATGATCGCGACATCGAATCCCTGGTCCCTGAAGTATTCCCCAATCGTCATGCCGAGGTATATGCTCGATTCCCTTGCCGCCACAGGCATGTTTGAGGTGTTGGCGATCAGCACCATCCTGTCCAGCAGCGGGCGTCCCGTGTGCGGGTCCAGAAGTTCCGGGAATTCCTCGAGGACCTCCGTCATCTCGTTGCCCCTCTCGCCGCACCCGATGTAAATGATGATATCGGCATTGCACCACTTGGCCAGCGATTGCTGTGTAACCGTTTTTCCGGTTCCGAACCCGCCCGGAACAACGGCGGCTCCTCCAAGGGCGACGGGAAACAGGGTATCGATCACCCTCTGGCCGGTGACAAGGGGCTCGGAAAACCCGAGCCTGCGGCCGTAGGGTCTGCCTTTCCTGACGTGCCACTTCTGGATGAACCCCGAGGAGAAACCCGAGTCCGTTTCCAGGAGCGTCTCCTCCGCGGAATAGGTGCCCCGCGGTTTGATCATGACGACTTTCCCGGGCGTCGCACCGGGGTGAACCATGACCTTGTGTCTGAAGACATCCCGTTCCAGGACGATGCCGAAAACATCACCCGGGCCCACCTCATCGCCTTCGGACACGACAGGATCGAACTCCCAGGTGTTATCACGGGAAACGGCCGGTGCCTCGATGCCCGCCCCGATGAATATCCCCTGCTCCGCAAGGACATGGAGGGGTCGCCCGATCCCGTCGAGTACTCCGCCCAGAAGCCCGGGCCCGAGGTCTACAGAAAGAAGATCGCCGGTAAAATCCACGGGTTCCCCGATACGCATTCCCGAGGTGTCTTCGTAAACCTGCAGGTCCACCCTCGGTCCGTCAATGCGTACAACTTCCCCGAGAAGGCCCTGTTTTCCCACATGCACGACTTCGTAAAGGGAAACGGACGCATCCGTTCGGGCCTTGACCACGGGACCCGCTATTCCGGTAATCAGACCTGTCTTTTCCATGAAGGCCACCTCACTCCCCGAAGGGCTTGAGCGAAGGGAAGACGATCCATGACGGCTTCGTTGACGCATCGATACGCCTCCGCAAAAGATCCGGAAGCCCTTCATACCATTGTTCCTCGATCAGCACCAGCGCCACGTCATCATCAAAGCCGGCCCGCATGACCTGGTAGAGGTCTTCAGGCGTTTCACACAGCAACGGCTCGAATCCGCAAAGCGCCCACAGCTCGATGAAATATTCCCTGCCCGCGACGAGGACGCGCTCCAGTTCTCCCGTGTTCATCGCTTTTTTTGTTCCTCCATGAAAGTCAGCCTGGAAACGATGTCGCCGGCTTCGAAACCCAGCTCGAGACCGGCGGCCAGGATGTTCATGTTCTGCCATTCCGTGAGCTGGTGCGCGATGTAGCTGATGGCCACTTCGATACCGAGAGGATCCCGTCTGTACAGTTTCATCTGCCAGAGGGCGAAATCGGTCGACATCACGCTCTGGAGGGGAACCCGGGGGCCTCCGTCGGAAACACGGCCGATAGCCCTTTGCCAGGGCGTTTCAAGCAGCAATTCCCGGACATTCCTGGACTCCGAGAGCCGCTCCACGGAAAGACACGCACCGCCTTCGAGAAAAGGCTTGTCAAGCTCGTCGCCTTCCCCCCCGGTTCTCTTCCTCCTGGAAAAAATATTCACGTTCCATATATCGATCATCCGCCCGAGGTACTCTTTGACAAGGTCAGCGTTTTTCCCCTTGTGGGCCTTGAGTATTCCGAAACAGTGCTCCAGGATCTCCCCGAGAAGCCTTCGTTCGGCAAAAACCAGCTGTCCCGAGTTCTTGAGCTCCCTGCAGGCATGGGCAAGGTGCACCGCAAAGGGATGCCCGAAAAAGAGGGTTTTTTCGATGACTTCATCCACGTCGCGACTGCCCCAGAGATCCTGGAAGAACGTCTCCGGCAGCGTTCCATACCCATGCCAGAAAGGTTCCTCGCCTCCTCCCACGGTTTTCGTCCGGCTTGCACGCAGGATGTATCTGCAGTTATAGATATCCGCCCGTGAAAGCAGAATCTCGAAAAAATCCGCCGGCTCCCCTTCGGCAAAAGACTTCGCTTCCTTCAGCCGGCGCGTCGCCGTATGGGCGAGAGCCATTTCCATGCGCCTGTTGAGGGACAGATTCTGCCGGATAAGCCCTTTCCGGTAGCTTTCTCCGTAGGTGCTGTCGATAAGGAACAATTCGAGCCCCGGGACGCTTCCCGACGCAAGCTTCATGAATTCCTCCCTGGGGAGGAATTCTGTCATCCGGGAACGGAGCCGGGCGTTAAGATACCCGTAATTGCTGGGCTGTTCGCTCAAGAATTTCAAAAACATCATGGAAAGATTCCGAAAGAAGAAAACGCAGGCTTTTTTCCGCCCGCTTCCATCTCGTTTTCAGCGAGTTGTCCACCAGCCGAGACCCCGTAGCGGCGTCCTTGACCATGCAGCCGCCCCAGCAGTCCATGGGTTCCTCCTGAACCCTTTCGATCAGCGGGTGCTCAGGGGTCAGGTCGCATTCCCCGACATCGACGAAAACCAAGGCCGGCTCACCCAGGACGTCGACAGCTTCCGTCACGAGGTCCCGAACCAGGGGGGCGTAGGTTTTCGGATCCTCACGGAGACGGGTGATCCTTTCTTTAATGTTTTCAAGGGCGAGCGCAACGGATTCATTCGTAAAATCCGACACCTTGTGCCGCATTTCGGCGAGGATATGTTCCTGGGCTTCCTTCAACGCTTTCCTGTAGCGTCGCTTTTGGTCACTTCGCATCCTGGCGACCTGAAGTTCAACTTCCTGTCGCTTTTTCGAAGCCGCATCGGAAAGCTCCTCTTCGTATTGCGCCCTGAGCTCTTCGATCCGTTTCCGGTATTCGGCCCTGAGCGATGCCTTGAATGCCTCCAGGTCCATCTTGATTTCCCGACCCTCTTCGGCCATCGTTACGGCTTCCACGAAATCAGGCGAACTGAAGGATGAGCATAATGGCGATAACAAATCCGAGGATGACCATCGTTTCAGGGATCGCCTCGAGAATGATGATGATTCCGCCTGTCTCGGGTTTTTCAGCGATAGTTCCCGCTCCGACACTTCCGATTTTCGCCTGGGCGAAAGCCGTTGCAAGGGCGGGAAGGCCGATTGCAAGCGCCGCTGCCAAGGCTATGATGGCTTTTTCCATGATTTCACTCTCCTCCTTGCGAAGGGTTTGTAGTCTTTACCGCCGCCGGAATAGAACTTGCCGAAAAACTCGACATACTGCAAACGCGCCGAATGAAGTCCCGACCCGGCGAGGGCAAGGATAAAATTCAACAGGTGCATCGCCAGCGCGACAAGAATCCCGAGCAGGGTGACGCCGAAAACGTCTACGAACTGCGTCGCCACGAGGGCGAGGATCGCAGAAGACAGGCCGATCGCCGCGATACGGACATAGCTCAGGATGTTGCCCACAGCCCCGATGGATTCCACGAGGCCCCCGATTCCTCCTCCGGCAAGCAGCAGGACGATTCCCACCACCAGCAGGGTCACGGAAAGGGTGAAAACGCCATCGGGCAACCAGCCCTTTATGGCCACCATGGCGCCGATGAGCCCGGCAAGAACAACGAGGTTTCCGAGTTTTTCAAGCCAGACATGCCGCTGCCTGTTTCGAATCCCCTGAATGAAACCAAGCAACAGTCCCAGAACCACGTGAAACACCCCAAGCCCCAGGGTGAACACCATTACCGGCAGGACGACATGTGAACGCTCCACCCAGAGTGGTTCCATATGAAAAAACCGGTGTCCAAGGTCTCCGAAGAGTTCGCCGTAGGCCACTCCCCACAGGATGCTCCAGGCTCCGACAAAAAGAAGGATTTTCCCGATATCGGACATCACGGGTCGCGCCTTTTTTCTCGCGAACAGAAGGCCGAGAAACGAAATAACCGCCCCGTACCCGACATCCCCGATCATGCATCCCGAGAAGAAGGGAAAGAAGACGCCCACTAAAACTGTGGGATCGGTCCCCTTGTAACGCACCGGCGGCATGAGTTTGAGGAAAAGTTCGAAGGGCTCGAAAAGGGGCGGGTTTTTCAGCGCCGTCGGTACGGCATGCCACTCCGTTTCTGTGGGATACCGCCATTCGACGAGAACACGGTCGCCGAAATCTCCCCTGAGGGTCTCAATCAGGTCGTCCATCACATCCGTCGGTACCCATCCCTCGAGAAAGACCATATTGCCTTCCAGTTCGACGTTCCCGGCGACGGTCACCTCTTCGAGACGCTCATTCATGAGAATGTAAAGGGTCCCGAGTTTCGGCCCCCATTCGTTACGGGCTTTCTTGATGTCTTCATCAAGGTCCTGGAGCCGAAGCGGTATTTCCCTGTACCGTGCCTCCATTTTCTCCAGGGCCTCTTCGAAAGAAGCCGCGCCTTCTACGGGAGGTTTCCACAGGACGGCGTTCCCTTTCTTGAAGATCTCCTCGACGAGGGGGGCAAAGGCCGGTGTGACGGCCACGGACAGGACAACATCGTTTTCATCGAGGCGGACCTCGTGATGCCTGACGTCGGCCGGGCCTTCGTCGGTGTACTTTCGCGCCATGCTCCCCCGGAGGCGGGAGAGGAGTTCGTCCTGGTTTTCCCTGTAAATCCACCAGAGTGTGACTTCCTGCCCTCTCTCCCGGGCCTCCTTCCAGAAAACGTCAAAGTGGTGGGCAATCCGGAGGGCTCGGCGCAGGGTCTGAAGCTCCTGACTCAGTTCGTTCCTTTCCGCCTGCAGTCTCGAAAGCCTTTCACTGAATTCGTCTAGATTCCTTTGCAACTCCTCCACGACACCCTTGTCGGCAAGGGGCATCCGCCGGCGTGCGCTTTCGAGATCATCATCGGTCAGGCTCGACCAGTCTTTCCATTCCAGGGCCTCGATCAGTCCGAGGAGCTTCGCGGAGACACGCTTGAAAGTCCCCGCAGCCTCGCTCGAAAGTGGTTCCGAGAGGGGCTGCAGGAGATGTATGACCCCGAGTTCGTGCAATGTCTCCACGAGTCTGGCCCTGTCACTTGCCAGACCCCAGACGGCAATGCGTGCCATTTCCCGGATCAAGAGCTGATCTCCCCAATTCTTCCTTCAGTTTTCTCTGGCTGCAGGATATGTTTGACAAGTTTGCGGGCCGCTTCTTCAGCAGACCTTTCGACAAAAGCGGAGTCTACCGCATCCCGGAGGGCTCTTTCAAGGCTTTCCCTGAATTGCGCCGATTCCCTTCTGACCTGGTCCTCGTAAGTCCGCCATTCCTCTTCGACCTGTCTGAGCGTATTTTCCGCCATCTCGTCAAGTTTCCGGCGCAACTCTTCTTTTTTTCCGTCGAGCTTGATCTTTTCATCTCGGAATTCCTTTTCCAGCTCTTCCCGGAGGGCTTCCAGCTCCTGGTCCGCCTTCCAGGAAAGAGGGCCCTCCCGAAGGTCATTCGATTGGGTCATCGAAAAGATTCCCTTCCATCATGAATTCGCAGAAGGCTCCACGGTCTATGATCCCGATCAGCTTTCCCTCTTCGGCAACGGGAAGCCTCTTGATCTTTTTCCGCAGCATGAGATCCGCAACGGTCATGAGGCTTGCTGCAGGCTCCACGAAAATCGGCTCCCGAGACATGTATTCGCTGACCGTCTGTTTCCCGATGCCCCGCAGTCTCTTGACGAGGTCCCCCTCGCAATTGTCCAGGAACGAAGAGTGAGCGACGATCTCAAGAAACGTTGGCACCGCCCCCTGAAGGATATCCCGTTCGGACAGATATCCTGTCAGGTCCCAGTCAGCACTGACCACCGGGACTCCGGCAAGTCTCTGGCTGTAAAGAACATGAACGGCGTCCTGGATAAGGTCATCCTCGGACACCGCCGTGAGATCCTTGTTCATCAACATCCCTGCGTTAATTTTCATGGCATTCCCCTGTTCCTGCAGAGTCCGGTTTTCGTAAGCAGCACCCAAATAACGAAAACCGGGAGGGACACGACCCGCCTCCAGCGCCAGGGTTCCTGTATCAACCGGTAAAGCCATTCGCATCCCGTTTTCTGCCATCCTCGCGGGGCCCGTTTCAGTCGTCCCGACAGAACATCAAAACTTCCGCCGACACCGATGCAGACGGCTCCGGCAAAACCCGCCGCGTTTTGGGCCATCCAGTCTTCCTGCTTTGGAACACCCAGAGCGACGAAAACAAAGCGGGCACCCGAGGATTTGATATCTTCAATCACGATTTTGCGGCCCTCTTCATCCTGATATCCATGAGCCGTCCCCGCCACTCTCAGCCCGGGGTATCGTGCCGACATCCGCGAAGCGGCCTCTTCGGCGACTCCGCTTTTGCCGCCGTAAAAATATACCGGGACACGTTCGTAAGACGCGAGTCGGCACATTTTTTCCACCAGCTCGACCCCTGCGATCCGCTGTTGAACCGGTTTCCCGAGAAACCGAAGAGCCATGGTCAGGCCTTTGCCGTCAGGAAGAACCAGATCGGCGCCCCTGACGCGTTCCTTGAAGGATTCATCCTTTTTCACCCGGAGCGCCGAAAGGGCGTCAAGAGTTACGATATACATCCCCTGCGAAGAATTTTTCGTCCAGGAGAGAATTTTCGAAAGGACGTAGTCCGCCGATACGTTGTCGACGAAAACACCCCAGAGACCGGGCCGTCTGACGGGAATCGCCGGGACAGACCTTTTGAGAAGGGTCACCGTGGTGTGGAGAAGCAAACCCGACGCCAGGATGAAACCGCCGTAAAGCACAAGCGGCTCTTCGCGCATCTGCACGGTCGCCACGCTGATGCCCACGACGGCACAGAGCGTGCCGACGGCCCTCACCGCCGAGGTATGGTCGATTCCCCTGGCCACAAGGTTCCGGTAGAGAGAGAGCGTCCCCTTCGGTTTCACCGAGAAGGCGCTGCTCACGACATGGAGCGATGTTTCGGCGAGAGGGATCGCGAAAAGGCCCAGGGGAAGGATCATCATCGTCGAGAAGGCAATTTCCTTGCTGACGCCGAGCATGGACGTACCGGCGATCAGGGTGCCCCACATGGCCGCCAGAGGCTCACCGATGCGCCTGTAGGAGTGTCCGTGGCGGCTCCAGAAAACCGAGAGAATAAACACCCCCATGAGAGACATGGCAAAGGCGCCGTGCAGATTCTGGCTCGAAAGACCCGTTGCGAAAAGGAGCACCACCCAGGTTATGGCGAGGAGGAACCCCGCAAGTCCAGGCACCTGGTCCAGCTCCTGCAGCAAAAGGGGATAGATGCCGATCCACAGCGATGTCAGGATCACAGCCACGGGAAAACTGAAAAAGAGATAAGAATCCCCCGGCATCCCGATAAATTCGATCATCAGGCCGGCTCTCGCCAGGACGGCACCGATGGCGAAAAACGCCGCCATCCACCAGCGGGACGGATAGGCCCTTTGTCCCATTCCGACGACAGCAGCCAGAAGGGACATTCCCACCACGGACCTCACGCCCGCTTCTTGCAGCCACAGTCCGGTCATGGCCCAGGCCGCTATGAACAACAGGTCCTTGAGGTAATAATACTGATCGCGGTCAAGCCGCTTTTTTGCCGCCCGCTGGGCGGCACTGAGAATCACCGAAAGGGTGAGCGCGAAAAAAACGAGAAAATGCAAACTCTGGTCGAGGATCACCATCTACAGGTCCTCCCGGAGTATCAGGCAAAATAGATACATCCCGCTCGCTGGAGCGGACATTGTGATTTTACCATGAAACGCGCTCTTCAGGGGCACCCGCCGCTTACCGGATGACATCAAGCCCTCCCATGTAGGGTTGAAGCGCATCAGGAACCACGATGGAACCGTCTCCCTGCTGGTAATTTTCCATGATGGCGATCAGGCATCTTCCGACGGCGATTCCCGATCCGTTCAGGGTATGTACCAATCGCACCTTCCCTCCATCGGCGGGACGGTACCGCGTGTTCATCCGCCTCGCCTGGAAGTCCTCGCAATTGCTGCACGAACTTATCTCCCTGTAGGTCTCCTGTGACGGGAGCCAGACTTCTATATCGTAGGTCTTGCTTGCCGCAAAGCCCATGTCTCCGGTGGAAAGGCAGACGACCCTGTAGGGTATCTCCAGTTTCCGCAAAACCATTTCCGCGGCGGCCGTCAGGCTTTCCAGTTCGTCATAGCTGTCTTCCGGCCTGCAGAGCTTGACCAGTTCCACCTTGTCGAACTGGTGCTGCCGCAGCATGCCCCTGACATCCTTCCCGTGGCTTCCGGCCTCTCTCCGGAAACAGGGCGTATAGGCCGTGTAGTACAAGGGAAGGCTCGATTCCTCGAGTATTTCCCCCCGGTGGAGGTTCGTCAGCGGGACCTCCGCCGTAGGAATCAGCCAGAGGTCGTCGTTTTTGCAGCAGTACAGGTCGTCGGCGAACTTCGGAAGCTGGCCCGTTCCGTTCATTGTGTCCGTGCTGACGAGAAACGGCGGCTGCACCTCGGTGAAACCGTTCTCCAGAGTATGCAAATCAAGCATGAACCCGATCAGTGCGCGGGCCATCCGCGCACCTGCACCCCTGAGCACCGTGAAGCGGCTCTCGGCCAGGCGGACTCCCCTCTCGAAATCGAGGATCCCGAGGTTTTCCCCAAGCTCCCAGTGTGGTTTCGGGGCACAGGAAAACCGGCGGGGTTCCCCCCAGGAACGAATCTCTTCGTTGGTACTTTCGTCGGGTCCGACGGGGACCGAACCATGCGGCCAGTTCGGTGCCTGCAGAAGATACTCCCTGATTGCTTGCTCCACTGATGCAAGCTCCTCTTCAAGCTCCTTTATTTCCCTGCCGACGTTCCTCATTCGTTCCATCAGCTCCGACGCATTTTCGCCGGACCGTTTTGCCTCCGCGACAGCCCTGGACCCCTGGTTCCTCTCGGCCCGCAGTTCTTCGGTCCTGAGCAGTATCGAGCGGCGTTTTTCGTCCAGGGCAATGACTTCGTCAACGGGATATTCCACGCCCCTGTTGCGAAGCATGGACCTCAGGGCTTCCGGTTCATCCCTGAAAAGGCGTATGTCAAGCATTGCCTTCGTCCTCTTTCGCCTTGTGCCGCAGTTCACTGAGCACGTTCGCCATCTCGAGTGCTGCTGTCGCGGCCTCGAAGCCCTTGTTCCCCGACTTGCTGCCGGCCCTGGAAAGGGCCTGTTCCAGGGTATCGCAAGTCAGCACCCCGAAGGCCACGGGAATGCGCTGTTCCATGCCGGTATGGGCGAGCCCCTTTGCGACCTCCGCCGCCACGTAGTCGAAATGCGGGGTCTCACCACGGATAACGGCACCAAGAGCGATAACAGCGTCGTAGGTCCCCCCCAGGGCGCATTCTTTCGCGGCCAGCGGAAGCTCCCAGCATCCGGGGACCCAGACGACATCTATGTCCTGGTGTCGTACGTCATGACGCAAAAGGAAATCCCGCGCCCCTTCAAGAAGCCTTGAAGAGATCAGTTCATTAAAACGGGATACGACGATTCCAAAACGAAGTCCCGATCCGATCAGTTTCCCCTGATATACACGCATTGTCATCCCTTCTTTCATCGTTTTCCGGGCGGCTTCCCTTTACCCGATAATGTCCTTGAGGTGAAGCTCGTGGCCGAGCTTCTGCTCCTTGGCTGCGAGGTAGCGTTTGTTGAACTCGTTGGGCTCTATTATAAGGGGAACCCTCTCCAGGACTTCCAGTCCATACCCCTCGAGACCGACGATTTTCCTCGGATTGTTCGTAATGAGGCGTATTTTTCTGAGTCCCAGGTCCGCAAGGATCTGGGCCCCCATCCCGTAATCCCTGAGGTCGGCGTCATAGCCGAGGGCCTCGTTCGCCTCGACGGTATCAAGCCCCTGCTCCTGAAGTTCGTAGGCCTTCAGCTTGTCAAGCAGCCCGATCCCCCTGCCTTCCTGTCTCATGTACAGGACGACACCTTCTCCGGCCTCGTTGACCATGCGCATGGCCGCGTGGAGCTGGGGGCCGCAGTCACATCTCAGGGAGCCGAAGACATCTCCCGTCAGACACTCCGAATGAACCCGGACGAGAGCACCGTCTTTCTTTTGCGGTTCGCCGCGAACCAGGGCGACATGCAGGAGTTCCCCCCGGGAACAGTCATAGCTCGACCGATAGGCGTGAGCGACGAAAACGCCGTACTCGGTGGGAAGTTTCACCGTGGCGACCCTTTCAACGAGTTTTTCCGACCTGCTTCGATAGCGGATCAAATCCTCAATGGAAATGATCTTCAACGAATGCCGTCTTGCGAAAGAAAAGAGGTCGGGAAGCCGAGCCATGCTGCCGTCATCATTCATGATTTCACAACAGATTCCCGCCGGCCGGAGTCCCGAAAGCCGCGCCAGATCCACCGTCGCTTCGGTGTGTCCCGCCCTTTTGAGGACCCCGCCCTTGCGGCCGATCAAAGGAAACATGTGCCCGGGTCGTCTGAACATTTCCGGAGTCGCCTTCGGGTCCGAAAGAAGCCGCGCCGTCAGGGCCCTTTCCGGGGCTGAGATGCCTGTCGTCGTCCCTTCGCGGGCGTCAACGCTGGTCGTAAAGGCCGTCCCGTGTAAATCCGTGCTTTCCTGGACCATGGGTTTGAGGTCAAGTTCCCTAGCCCGTTCCTCGCTTACAGGGACGCAAATCAGCCCCCTTGCGTAGGTGGCCATGAAATTGATGTCTTCAGGCCTTGCATGTTCCGCCGCCATGACAAGGTCGCCCTCGTTCTCCCTGGCTTCGTCATCGACGACAATGACCATGCCGCCCTTTCTGATGTCATCGAGTGCTTCTTCTATGCTGCTGAACACATTTTCCGCCGTTTCGGGCATGCCCTTTCTCCTTCCGGTTGCCTGTCTCAGAACTCCCAGCCCATTTCCCTCAGGTCCTTCCAGGCGAGTCCCCCGCGGCCGGTATCGGGACCCGCCCCCCCGAAGGCGAGGCTTTCGAGATATTTTGCCAATATGTCGCATTCAAGGTTCACAATGTCCGTCGCTTTCCTCTGGCCAAGGGTGGTCGTCCGGAGCGTTTCGGGAATGATTCCCACGGAAAAGGCTTCACTTCCCTTTTCGATCACCGTCAGACTGACTCCGTCTACAGCTATGGAGCCTTTCGGCGCCACGTATCGAAGATACTCCCTCGCCGTGCCGATGCGCATGAGCGCGGTCCGCTCGGACCGACGCATTTCAATCAGTGTTCCCCTGACATCGACGTGGCCCGTCACGACATGCCCCTCGAATCTTCCCGAAACAGGGAGTGCCCGTTCAAGGTTGACCCTCGTCCCCGCAGGGAGTGAGCCAAGAGTGGTACGCTCCGCAGTTTCAGGCATCAGCTCGGCCGTAAAGCGGTTTGCCGAGAGAATGTCAACCACGGAAAGGCAGGCTCCCGAAACGGATATGGAATCTCCCTTGCGGAGTTCTCCCGCGAGCGCCGTTTCTCCTATTTCGAGAAGGAGGACCTCGGACTTCCTCCTGGTCGCAAAAAGAACCCCGACATCCTCTACGAGTCCAGTGAACATGCTGACGTCCCCTCTATCCAGAGATCTCCCTCGACGAGAAAGGCCTTTTGTATCCTTATGCACCGTGCGTTCTCAAGGGTGCCGTCCAAAAGCCCGCCGGAAACAGGGTACCCGTTTCCCAAAAAGCGCGGGGAAACGAACAACGAAACCCCGTCAAAGAGGCCCTCCTTGAGGAAAGAACCCAGAACGCCGGCCCCGCCTTCAACGAGCAGGTCATTGATACCCTGGCCGGCGAGAAACTCCAGGACTTCAACCAGGGATGGCCTGGCTTCTTCCGACGGTAACAATATAACATCGGCGCCGGCATTTTCCAGCCCTTTTGCCCTGCGGGAATCCGCGCCGCTCGAAGCAATCACCAGAGGTGAACCGCAGCGGAAAAGGCTTGCATCGGGAGGAGTCCGCAGCGACGGGTCGAGAATCACGGCCCGCGGAGCACACCCGGAGACTTCCCGGACGTTCAGCTTGGGGTCATCGACAACCACCGTGCCGACCCCGACGAGCAGCGCATCATGGGAGCCCCTCAGAAGATGGGCCCTGGTCCTGCTCCACCTGTTCGAGATCCATCTACTCAATCCGTCGTCCTGGGCAATGCGCCCATCCATCGTCATGGCAGCCTTCAGGGTAACCCAGGGACGGTTTTTTCGCACCCTCGTGACAAACCCCCTGTTGATTTCCATGGCTTCAGCCCTGCACGTTCCGGTGTCCACTTCCAGGCCGGCATCCCTGAGCCTGGCAAACCCTCTTCCGGAGACCCGGGGGTCGGGGTCCTGCATGGCCGCCACGACTCTGGAGACTCCGGCTTTGATGATCGCCTCCGTACACGGCGGTGTCTTCCCGTAATGCGAACAGGGCTCGAGGTTCACATAGAGCGTCGCTCCGCGCGCCTGTTCACCCGCCACGTCAAGAGCCACGGTCTCCGCATGGGCAAGCCCGCAAGCCCGATGATACCCCCACCCCGTTATCCGGTCATCTTTGACAATGACACAGCCGACTTTGGGGTTCGGCGCCGTTTTGCCCGTTCCCCTCGATGCGAGATCCAGAGCAAGGCGCATGTAGTAAGAATCACGAGTCCTTTTCATTCTCCTCGCCGTCAACGCATTCACCTCTCAGGTGCACCAGGATCCGCCTGGCCAAGGATCGGCTTATTCCTTTCACTCCGGCAAGCTCCTCTTCGGAGCACTCCACGAGCCGTGGAATGCTCCCGAAACGGCCGAGCAGGTCAGCGGCACGGACTTTCCCTATACCGGGTATATCCTCGAGTGAAGACCGCGCCAGTCTTTTTTTCTGCCTGCCGCGATGTGCCGACAAGGCGAAACGGTGGGCCTCGTCACGAACCCTCTGAATCAGTCTCAGGGCGGGATCCGAAGCCTCGAGCCTCACCGGTGCCTCCCTGCCGGGACGAAAAAGCAGTTCCTCCCGCTTGGCCAGGGCGACGACTTCAAGGTCTTCGAGACCGAGTTCTTCCAGGGCTTCCAGGGCGAACCGAAGCTGGTGCGGGCCGCCGTCGATCAAGACAAGCTGGGGCAAGGCCCCTTCGTCTGTGAGGACATGCCGGTATCTTCGCTGCACCGTTTCCCTTATGGAGCGGAAATCGTCCGGCAGGTCGCACGAAGTGATCCTGAACCTCCGGTAGAGCGACGGATTGGGGAGCCCCTGTTCAAATACGACGCAGGACCCATAGGTCTCCTTTCCGCTGTGGTGGGAAATGTCGAAACCGTCGATCCGCCATGGAACGACTGCAAGCCCCAGGGCGGCCTGGACCCCGAGGAGGGCTTTCCAGGTAAATTCGTCCACATCATCGCTGAGGGCCGCCGATACCCGCTGACGGGAGAGCTTCCAGATCGCCCGGATCGTATCCCGTATCCTTGCGGCTTCTTCAAAGGCCGTACGGTCGGCCGATTCCTCCATCCGGTCCCTCAGGCGCGACGTCAGTTCCGCCGATTGGCCTCGCAGCAGGAGTATCACGTCGGCGACACGCTTTTTGTATTCCGCCGCATCACAGCAACCGGCACAGGGCCCGAGACAACGGCCCAGGCTGTACCTGACACAGGGACGCTCGTTCCACCTTTCCCCTGAGCCCGGGGATGTGCAGGTTCGAAGGGGCATGTAGCGTTCTATGAGCCGCAAAAGGCGCCTCAACTCCCCCACATGGACGAAGGGACCGATATATCTGCCGCCGTCCGGTTCCTTGTGACGGGTGACAACCAGTCGCGGATAGGGTTCGTCCGTTATTTTCACATAGGGGTACCGCTCACCCATTTTCAGTTCCACGTTGTAGAAAGGCTGGTAATGCTTGATCAGCCTGGATTCCACGATGAAGGCCTCGGCATCGCTTTCCGTGCGTATGACCGATATGTCTGCTATTTCGCTGACGAGCTTCCTCAGGCGGGGCGATGCATAGTTTTTATGGCGGAGGTAAGACTGGACCCGTTTTTTTAAAGATCTTGCCTTTCCGACATAGATGACTCTTCCCCCGGCGTCATGCATGAGATAGACGCCAGGTCGTGAAGGCAGATCCCGTATTTTCTGCTGAAGGCTCTCTATTGACACGTCGATTCCATCTTTCCAACGGGGATGCGGCTCATGCCATCATGACAAGTGTAGTCTTTCGGCGGTCCTTTCGCAAAAGGACTTCCCTTTCAGCGCACGTTTCCAGCCGTCACCGCGCCGCCGGTGTTGAGGGAAACACCGCAATTGGTATAGGATAGCCGGTATCAACGGTTTTTCTGACGCACCGCCTGGAGGTGGATCCTTTGAGCAAAATCATGCTTTACAACGACCTGACGCGCCGGAAGGAGCCCTTTGAGCCCCTTGAAAAAGGCCGCGTAGGATTTTATACCTGCGGACCCACGGTCTACGACTATTTTCACATTGGAAACGCCCGGCCTTTCATCGTCTTCGACGCCCTTCGCCGTTTCCTGGAACAGCAGGGGTATGAAGTAGTCTATGTACAGAATTTCACCGATATTGACGACAAGATGATCAACCGGGCCGCGGAACTTCGAATATCCGTCGAGGAACTCGCCGACCGCTTCATCGAAGCGTATTTCGAGGATGCCGACGCCCTGGGAATCCGGAGGCCGACGGTCGCGCCGAAGGCAACGGAACATATACCCGAAATCATCACCCTGGTGGAGCGCGTCCTGGAAAACGGACATGCCTACGTCGTCAAGGGTGACGTCTTTTTCGACGTCCAGAGCTTTCCCGCCTACGGGAAGCTCTCAAAACAGACCATCGAGGACCTGCAATCCGGCGCAAGGGTGGACGTCAACCCGGCAAAGAGGCATCCCCTCGATTTTGTCCTCTGGAAAGCCGAAAAGCCCGGCGAACCATCCTGGGAGAGTCCTTGGGGAAAGGGACGCCCGGGGTGGCACATCGAATGCAGCGCCATGGCCATGAAATATCTCGGAGAAACCATCGACATCCATTCAGGAGGAAGCGATCTTGTCTTCCCCCACCATGAGAACGAGATCGCCCAGGCAGAGGCTGCGACGGGGAAACCTTTCGTCATGTACTGGATTCATAACGGCTACCTCATGATCAACGAGGAAAAGATGTCGAAATCCCTCGGGAATTTCCTTACGGCACGCAGCGCCCGGAATCAGTTCCCTCCCACGGCCATCCGACTTTTCATGCTGAGCGCACACTACCGTTCCCCCATCAGTTTTTCGCCGGAGAACCTTTCCCAGGCGCAAAACGGTTACCAGCGGCTCCGAAACTGCTGGTACGATCTTGCCAATGTCCCGGTGGTGCCTGAAGAAAATGACGAAAGCCGCGATGAAAGAATCCGTGCCCTGGAATCCGCCCGGGAGCAATTTGACGAAAGCCTCTGTGACGATTTCAACACTGCAGCGGCCCTCGGACACCTTTACGAGGCCGTGAGAACCATCAACCAGGCAATAGCGGAAAACCGGGCGGTTAATGAACGTTTCCACAGGACGGCGACGGATTTCCTGAAATACGCCGACGAGATCCTGGGCATCATCAACGTCGCGGCCGAATCGGCGGCTTCAGCCGGGCTGGACGAAGAGGAAATCAGAAACCTTGTCAATGAACGCAAGGAGGCACGAAAAAACAGGGATTTCACAAGGGCCGACGACATCAGGGAAAAGCTCGCTTCCATGGGGATCATCCTGGAAGACACGCCCGAAGGAACCCGCTGGAAAAGGTCCCTCTAGTTGCTCCAGGAGGATTCCGGAAAAAGGCGCGCACATCATTGGAGGAACTGATGAATACATCGGAAGAACGATACCGCAAGGTCTACCCCGTCACTTGGGAACAGCTTCACCAGGATTGCAGGGCTCTCGCGTGGAGGCTTCTGGACATCGGGAAATGGGACCGCATTGTCGCTATCGCCAGAGGCGGCCTCGTCCCGGCCGCGATCGTCGCGCGGGAACTTGATATCCGTTTCGTCGACACCGTCTGCGTCTCCAGCTACACCATACGGACACAGGGCAAAACGCGGATTCTCAAGGATATAGTCGGCGGTGAAAAGGACTGGCTGATCGTGGATGACCTGGTGGATACGGGCGGGACAGCGCGCATCGTCAGGGAAATGCTGCCCAAGGCCCATTTCGCCACGGTCTACGCCAAACCCGACGGCAGGCCCGAGGTGGACACCTTTATCACCGAGGTCAGCCAGGAAACATGGATCCTTTTCCCCTGGGATTCGCAGCCCCAATACGAGTACATCCAGCCCATCGCGTCCATAAGGCCCGTCGACGATCAGGTCCGCTCTTCCCGTTGATAGGGGACACCAAGGGAGGATGGCGCCCCCAGGACAATGCCGTGTTTTTTTCGCATGGAAATAACGAGGAGAACAAAGATCGTGAAAAGATACGGAAGCATCAAAAGCAGCGGGGCGGGGATGCTCGTTCCCGCTGCCTGTATTCTGAGCTGGAGCGCTCCGACACCCCCGAAGAGGTACGCCCCGAAGGCCGCCCGCATGGGGTGCCAGACGGCAAAAATGACAAGAGCTACGGCGATCCAGCCCCTTCCTGCGCTCATCTGGTCTCCCCACATCTTCGTGTAGGCCACGGAAAGGTACGCACCGCCTACAGCAGCCAGCCCCCCGCCGACCAGGGTGTAAAAATACCTCAGACGGACCGGGTTGAGCCCGACGGATTCGACAACATGAGGGTCTTCCCCCACGGCTTTCAGATTCAGACCCGCCCTGGTCACACACAGGAACCAGGCAATGAAGACAACGAGAAAATAAGAAGCATAGACAAGCACATCCTGGTGGAACAGGACCTCCCCGACCACCGGAATTTTTGACAAATACGGCACCGGGACAGCCTTCAGACCCTTGATCGTCTCGCCTATCATACTCCGCCCCAGAAGGGAGCTGGCACCCGTCCCGAACATGGTCAAAGCAAGGCCGCTCACAACCTGGTTTGCCCCGAGACTGACGCAAAGGAAAGCATGAACGGCGGTTACAGCCATCCCGACCAAAAAGGCCGCGGCGATCGCAAGGGTCGGATTCTCCGTCACCGAGGCCGCCCAGAAACCGGTCAGGGCCCCGATGAGCATGAGTCCTTCAAGGCCGAGGTTCATGACTCCTGATTTCTCTGTCAGGATCTCGCCGAGGGTCGCGTAAAGAATCGGCGTTCCGCTCCGGACTGCGGCCGTAAGAATCGTCACGATGACATCCATTTCAATCCGCCTCCGCAGGGATGGTGCGAATCCTGTAAACCCTGAAAAACTCTGACGCCAGGACGAAGAAAAGGATCAGGCCCTGTATGACCTGGATACTCGACAGGGGCAGCCGCATGACCACCTGCAGCGATTCTCCTCCGACGAAAAGACCGCCCATGAAAAATGAAACGGCGAAAATGCTCCAGGGGTTGAGCCGGGCGAGCCAGGCCACGATAATCGCCGTGTAGCCGTACCCCGGTGAAAGGCCCGGTTGAAGCCGCCCCTGCAGACCGGCTATTTCCCCCATTCCGGCTATCGCTGCCAAAGCTCCCGAAACGGCCATGACGAGGACCGCGTTCCTGAGAAAGGGAATTCCCGCGTAGTCCGCGGCTTTCGGGTTCTCACCGATGGCCCTGATCTCGAAACCCCATCGTGTCCAGCGCAGCACGACCCGGTAAAGCAAAACAAGGATCAGTGCGATCAGGATACCCACATGGACGCGCGTGTCACCCAGCACGGGCAGCCGTGCCGCCGCGGGGAAAGGCGCCGTCATGGGAAACCCCAGGCTTGCCGGATCACGCCAGGGCCCGTAGACAAAGTAATCCGACAGGTGGATCGCCACATAATTGAGCATCAGCGTCGTGATGATCTCGTTGACGTTCCACCGTGCCCTGAGATATCCGGCGATCCCGCCCCAGAAGGCACCTGCCGCCGCGGCGGCCGCCAGCATGAGGACGAACATGACCTGAAAACTTTCCACATAGGCGTAGCGAACAACTGCCGCCGCCGCCAGGGCCCCGAGGTATATCTGGCCCTCGGCGCCGATGTTCCAGATCTTCATGCGGAAGGAAAGCGCCACGGCGATGCCGCATATGGCAAGGGGAATCGTCTTTACGATCACTTCACTCAAGCCCCACCAGCTCCCGAAGGCTCCCTTCGCCATCGCGAAAAAGGCCTTGACGGGCGACACGCCGAGAGCCAAAAGAAGCACCGCGGAAATGCCGAGGGCCAGCATGATTGAAAGAAGGGGGCACAGGATTTCGAGGGAAAGAGGCACCTGGTATCGTCGTTCGAGTATCATCCGGTATTTCATCGTTCAGTCAACCTCCGGGGCTTCCATCGGCATATCGGCGGACCTGTACCTTTCAAGGACTGTGCCTGCCATCATGAGACCCAGTTCTTCTTCCGTTACAGAATCGACATCATCCACGATGCCCATGATCCTGCCTCCGTAGATGACGGCAATCCGGTCGCTTACGGCGAAAACCTCCTCAAGATCGTCGGAGACCAGCAAAATGGCTGCGCCCCTGTCCCTCTGGGCGAGAAGAGTCTCCCTGACATAAAGCGTGGCTCCGACATCGAGTCCCCATGTCGGCTGCATGGCGATAATGGCCCTTGGATTGTCAGACAGTTCCCTGGCAAGCATCAGTTTTTGCATGTTTCCCCCGGAAAGAAGGCGAACGGGGTACCCGAGACCCGGGTTCGCCACCTTGAACCGCTCCACAAGACGGCCTGTGTGTCCCGCAATGTTCTCCCAGTGGATGAAAGCACCGTACCGTGTGTATTCCTCTTTCCAGTATTTCCTGAGCGCGACATTTTCGCGTATGTTCATGTTCGGGACAAGCCCCGTGCCCTTCCTGTCCGCAGGGATGTAGGTCACCCTGTGTTTCAGGAATGTCTTCGGGTCCTCGCCCGCAAGATCCCTCCCGTCGACTTTCACCGTTCCGGAATCGGGCTTCCTCAATCCCGAAAGCGCTTCGCACAGTTCCTGCTGTCCGTTTCCGGAAACACCCGCCAGCCCGAGAATTTCCCTTTTGCGCAAAAAGAGCGAAAGACCCTTGACCCTCGGTGCGCCCCGGTTGTCCCGTACCGTGAGGTTTTCAACCTCCAAGACGGCTTCTCCGGGATTCTGGACCGTCTTGTTGATCTGAAAGGTGATACGCCGCCCGACCATCATCTCGGCAAGCTTTTCCTTGGTCGCTTCCTTGACCGGGACGGTTCCCGCATTGCAGCCCTTTCGAAGTACGGTGACCCTGTCGGAAATTTCCATAACCTCGTCAAGCTTGTGGGAAATGAAGACAATCCCATGCCCTTCCGAGGTCATTCTTCGTATCGTCGAAAAAAGGTGGCGCGCCTCCTGCGGCGTAAGCACCGCCGTTGGCTCGTCCAGTATCAGGATATGGGGCTGCCTGTAAAGGATCTTGAGAATGGCCGCCCTTTGCTGCTCACCTATGGAAAGCTGCCAGACGGGCGACCGGGGGTCGACGTTCAGGCCGTAGGTCTGCGACAGCATCCGTATCCTGCCTATGATTTCATCTTTCGGAAGAACCTGGGGCAGATCCCGGTTTCCCAGGGCTACGTTCTCCCACACGGTCTGGGACGGAATCAGCATGAAATGCTGGTGCAGCATTCCAACGCCGGCCGCAATGGCATCGCGGGGGGTTCTGAAAACCTGCTCACGTCCTTCAATCCGTATCTTGCCTGATTCGGGAGTGTACAGGCCGCAGAGCACGTTCATCAGGGTGCTTTTCCCGGCACCGTTTTCGCCCAGAAGGGTGTGGATCTCCCCGCGCCGGACGTCGAAATGTATGTTGTCGTTCGCCTTTACCCCGAAAAAGGACTTGACGATCCCTTCCATGGATACCATGGGGTCCGCCGCACCCGGGAGTTCGGAAACCGCCACAGGTCATCACTCCATTCGTCCCGCAGCAGGGAATACCTTTTGTGCTGAGAAACGAAGTCATTGTACACCAGCACGCTGCCGGCTTCCAAAGAAAAAGGGGCGCCCGGGAAGCGCCCCTTCGTTGTGTCGCGCATCATGTTTACTCCGGGATATCCCCTTCGACGCCTTCCACGAACCAGTTCATTCCGAGCATGTCGCCGTCGGTCATGCTTTGGCCTCCCGATACGATAACCTCGCCTTCCTGGTTCTTCAGCGGGCCGGTAAAGACATCCCATTCACCTGAAGTGATCCGTTTTCTTTCCGCGTCAACGAGGACTTTCGTTTCAGCAGAGACATCGTCGCCGTATGGTGCGAGATCGACAAGGCCTTCCTTGAGGCCCCACCAGATGTCGCTGGATTCCCAGGTCCCTTCGATGACTTCCCGGGCCGTCTCCTCGTATACCATGCCCCAATCCCAGATCGGGGCCGTCAGGTGCCTCGTCGGTGCATACCGGCTCATATCGTTGTTGTAACCGACCACGTAGACGCCTTCTTCCTCGGCCGTCTGCGGTGCGGCGCCCGAGTCGGCGTGCATGGCGATCACATCCGCCCCGGCATCAATGAGCGCAAGGGTGGCTTCCTTTTCCTTCCCGGGGTCAAACCAGGAGAAGATCCAGACCACTTTTACACGAGCGTCGGGATTGACCTTGCGCACACCAAGGGTGAAGGCGTTGATTCCCCGGATAACCTCAGGTATGGGGTTCGCGGCGACATATCCGATGACATCTGATTCTGTCGCATTCCCCGCGACGATTCCCGAAAGGTAACGGGCCTGGTACATGCGACCGAAGTAGGTCCCGACATTCTCCGCCCGCTTGTATCCCGAACAGTGCATGAAGGTCACGTCGGGGTATTTTTTCGCAACGTCAATGACGAAATCCATATACCCGAAGGAGGTGGCGAACACGAGCTGGGCGCCGTTCCTGACGAAAGTCTCCATGACCCTCACGGAATCGGGGCCTTCGGGAACGGACTCGACAAACATGCTCTCCATTTCGGGAAAGGCTTCCTCCATCTCGAGTCTTCCCTTGTCATGCATGTAAGTCCATCCACCATCACCTATGGGACCGACATACACAAATCCCGCCTTCAGTTCGTCCTCCGGAATCCCTTCCGCGGCCGGGGCCGCAGCCGCAAAAGACACGAGACATGCGGCTACCAGCAATACAAGCACCTTTTTCATGGTTGTGTCCCCTTCCTGTATATGAATATTTGCAACCTGAGGCTTCGTAACCCTGAAACGTCACCGGTGTTTTGCAGCCTGCTACACCCAGCTGTGAAGGACCTTTCCCCCGGGAAACGTGTAGCCCGATGAGAAAGCGAAAGCTCCAAGGACCTCCCGGGGTTCAAGAAGCATATGCTCTTCGATCTCGGACGGGAAAAAAGAGAGAGCCCCCTTGCCCATCCATACGGCGTCTCCAGTCTTCCTGTTTTCCGAACCCAGCGTCACCAGCTCGAGTACCGACGGCGGAGCATCCTTTTCGATGGACGGGAAATGCCGTATGTGATACAGAGGCGACGTCATCAACCCGGGGATGTCTTCGGGCGCTCCCTGTTTTTCTATGGAGAGACTTCCTTCAAAAAGCCGTTCGTCGTTCGCCGAGGCAATACCCTTGAGTGTCACGCCGGGGCCCACGACGGGCATCCCCGGATTCAGCGGGTGAAATTCCGTCATCCGGACAGATCCAAGCTTCTTCGGGAAACCCATGAACCATCCCCTGGCAAGGGTGAAATCGTTATCCACCCAGACATGCAGGCATATCTGGCCCGCCTTTCCCTCATAACTGCAGCCCGTCCAGATGGCCGCCTCACGATACATGGTCCGTCCCGGGTTGATCCACGCCATGTCCTTCTGTTCATCCGTAACGGACCACCATCTGCTGAAGGCCACGTAGGCAAGATCCGGTTCCGGTCCCGGCTTGAGCGGGTCCGGCAGGTACGCCGCGATGGCGTCCGGATCAGTCCTGTAGAGGATGTTCAGGTATTCCGTTCCGTAATGCCAGGGGAAATTCCCGATTACCGAGGACTTTCCTCCGGGCGTAAGGGGGTAACTAAACCCCTTGAGGGGGAAACCGCTGGTCATGAGTTGCACCTCCCATGGTGTCGGTACTTCAGTAAAAATCTCGAAACCCCTTTTTGCATCCTGTATTTCCTTTGAGTGGTGAAATTTGTTTTCTTTCATCTTAATGATGCAAAACTCACCTGTCCACCGGTAGGGAAAAGCCCGGCCGGTTTCATTCCGTGAGGAAGTTCGACTTTTCATGAGCCTGCATTGTGCATTTTTTCTGGTGAATGGACATCCGGGCGGTTCTTGAACGGGTATCTAGAAAAACCCAAAAGCCGGCGGCTTTTTCCGTTCACGAAAAAGCCGCCATGGATGTAACACTGATAATGGCGGAGGCGTGTGGGAATCGAACCCACCAGAGCCTGCCTTACAGACCCTCGACGGGTTTGAAGCCCGCGGGCAACACCAGTCACCATGCGCCTCCGCTTTCGCCGTATATTTTAGAGGCTTCCGTGCATACTGTCCATCCTCCGGATTCATCGGCACACCCCAGGCTAGTCCACAACGGGAGTAAACCCCTGACTGTCCCGGACACCCCAGAGGAGCTCTCGTTTCACCGTCCCGCTTCCTATGGAAAAGGCGGATTCAACCTTTCCGGCCGCCGCTTCGAGGGCCTTCTCGGTTGATGCGTACACTTTTGCCAAAAGTTCCCCCTCGCCGACCTGATCTCCCGTCTTTTTCAGGATCTCAATCGCCGCCGACAGGTCCAGCCTGTCTTCCTTTTTCAATCGTCCGCCCCCCGCAAGTCGCAGGGCCTCACCGATTTTCCGTGCATGGCAGGAAAGTATGCATCCAGCCCTGGCTGCCCGGACCTCGAAGACACGGCTGGCGAGGGGAAGCCCTTTTCTTCCGGCGAGAATTTCGTCATCGAGCCTTCCGCCCTGCCGCTCGATCATTTCCCGGAACTTCTCAAGCCCTTTCCCCTTCTCGAGAGCCGACGAAGCGGACTTCCTTCCAGACTCCCGCGTATCAACCGCGCCCGTCGCAAGAAGCATTGCTCCGGCTATTTCCGTGCAAAGTCGAGAGGTATCTTCAGGACCTTTTCCATTGAGCACCTGGAGCGCCTCGTTCACCTCGGCGGCGTTTCCGACCCATCTCCCCAGAGGTTGCTCCATGTTCGTCAGCAGGGCAACGGCATCATACCCCAGGGTTTTAGAGAGATCCACGAGCCGCCCCGCGAGTTCCAGAGCAGTTTCCCGAGTCTCCATGAAAGCGCCTGAGCCCCATTTCACATCAAACACAAAGCGCCTTGCCCCTCCCGCAATCTTTTTGCTCACAATGCTGCTCGCAATGAGGGGGATCGAGGGGACCGTGGCCGTCACATCCCGCAATGAGTAGAATCTGGCTTCCGCGGGTGCAAGGTCCGCGGAATGCCCGCTGACGGCGCATCCTGTTGTTGTGACCTGATCGACGAATTCCTGCACCGAGAGTTCCGTTTTCATGCCGGGTATGGCCGAGAGCTTGTCCACCGTTCCGCCTGTGAAGCCAAGACCTTTCCCGCTCAGTTTCGCAACACTGGCGCCGCAAGCCGCTGCCAGGGGGACCACGACGAGGGTGGTCTTGTCGCCGACTCCACCCGTGCTGTGCTTGTCAACTGGAAGAAGGTCTTCCTGAAAACGGACCACCCTTCCCGAATGCGCCATCGCCCGGGTGAAGGCTTTGAGTTCCTCCAGAGAAAGCCCCCTGAAGAAAACGGCCATCAGCCAGGCCGAGACCTGATAATCCGGGACAGTGCCGTCATTGCAGGCTTTCACGAAAGCCTCCATGGCTTCCGCAGGCATTTCAAGGCCTTCCCGTTTGGATTCCAGAAAGGGAAGCATCTCAAACATGAGAGCCCGCAACCTCGGGGAGGAAGTCAAGAAGCAGGCGGACGAGCCGCCCTGACGTTTTCTGCATGGCATCCAGGACCTCTTCGTGACTCAGTGACTTTCCGGTCATTCCGGCCGCGTAATTCGCCACACAGGAAAAAACGCATACCCGCATTCCCATGTGCCTGGCTACAATCACCTCGGGAACCGTGGACATCCCCACGGCGTCCGCTCCCATCTGCCGGGCCATCCTGATCTCGGCCGGCGTCTCGAATGACGGCCCCCCGAAGGCGATGTAGATCCCTCGCCTGAGCTGGATGCCGGTTCGGGAAGCACATCTTTCCGCCGTTTCCATGAGGCCTTCGTCATAGACAGCGCTCATGTCCGGAAACCGCGGTCCCCAGTCATCCTCGTTGGCCCCCCTGAGAGGGTTCTCTCCGAGAAAGTTGATATGGTCATGAACCAGAACGATGTCACCGGGCCTGAATCCGTGATTTATGCCGCCCGAAGCATTGGTGGCAATATAATTTTCGACGCCCCATTCCCCGAGGACTCGAACGGGGAACGTCACGTCCGCCATGCTGTACCCTTCGTAGTAATGCAGCCTGCCCTGAAGGGCCACCACGGGCACTCCACCCACCCGGCCGGCCGAGAGCCTACCTGCGTGACCTGGAGCCGTCGACTGTGCCCATCCGGGGATTTCTCCATAGGGGATTGATACCGCGTCTTCGAGGCTCTCGGCGAAGGCGCCCAGACCCGAACCGAGGACAACGGCCGCACGGGGAATCCCAGGGACCTTCTTTCGCAGAAAATCCGCTGCTTCCAGAGCCCTGTCCTTTATTGACATGAATCGTTTCCCCCTTCCCACGTCTACGCCCTGGGGTGCGTCCGGTCGTAAACGTCCCTGAGTTCAAGATCGAAATGGGTGTATCGTTCCGTTGTGGCAATAGACGCATGGCCGAGTATTTCCTGAAGGGTCCTCAGGTCCATTCCCCGCCGCAGTAAATGAGTCGCGAAGGAATGCCTGAGAATGTGAGGGTGCAGTCTCGAAACCGGAATGCCCGCCATTTTCCCCCGTTTCCTTATAATCCTCCACAGGTCTTCCCTTCGGAGGGGCTTGCCCGACCTGCTGAGGAACACCTGATCCGAAAGGCCGCGCTCAAGTTGCGGTCTGCCTTTTTTGAGGTACATGCGCAACCGGTTTTTGACCTCTCCCAGAAAGGGCACCATTCTTTCCTTGCCGCCTTTGCCAAGGGGACGCAACAACCC